>DATKVP010000368.1:0-15622 GCA_035530015.1 Anaerolineae bacterium
TCACTCAGGCTCGAGTACTCCTCGCCGGAGATGCCGCCGATGAAGAGATTGGGGTCGTAGCTCGGCAGTGAGACCATAGCCAGTATCTCGCCTGTCTGGGGGTTCATGACTATAGCCACGCCTGACTCCGAGCCAGCCTTCTTGATTCCTCTCTGCAAGAAGTCAGTGACCGCTGCCTGTAGTTCGGCATCCAGGGTTAGCACCAGGTTGTGGCCAGGGACCGGTTCGATAGGAGCTTCGATGCTCCGGAGCTCACGCCCCGTGACATCCACTTCCACATGCCGGTGCCCTTTTGTGCCTCGCATCTGGTCCTCGTAGGTGAGTTCCACCCCGGTCAGACCCACTACGTCGTTGGGATCGTAGTCGGCATCTCTGCGGTCCACATAGCTCCCCAGATCCTGCTCTGGAATGTGCCCGACGTAGCCTGTGATGTGAGCGAATAGCGTGCCCGAGATGTACTGTCTCAGTGGCTCGAGTTCGACGATCACGCCGGGAAGTTCGAGACGTTCCTCTTCGATGACGAAGGCTATATCCCTGGGCACGCTAGATTTCACCTGCACCGGGATGAAGGGCGTCTCTCTCCCGGCCTCCACTCGCTCCATCATCTGCGGCTCTGGCTCGTATTCCCTGTCCTCGGTGAGGTACCGTTGGTCCACGTCATCCGCGCCGCTGGCGGCCTGATCATGGATGCTAATGGGGACATCCAGCAAGGCAGATAGCTGCTCGAAGACGTACTCCTGGTCCTCCTCCGGAAGGTCGGCCGGGACGATGGAGACGGTGAAGCTGGGGACGTTGCCGACCAGAAGTCGCCCCTCACGATCATAGATGACTCCTCTTGGGGCATCAATGGTCTGGAGGCGGAAACGGTTGTGCTCCGCCATCTCGACGAACCCGTCGCCCTGGACGATTTGCAGCTGCCAGGTCTGGAAGGCCAGCACCGCGAAAGCGGTCACTACGAATGCCCTGAAGATCAGGAGCTTGATGTTAGTCTGTCGTGGCTCCATCTTGAGTTCGATTATACGTGAGTCCCTGGGCCAATACAAGACCCTAAGGACCTCAATTGCCCTAGATATTGTGCACCACCGGCCAACGACCACAACATGTCAATGGCGAGACGACTAGTTTACATAAAAGCTAGGGCACGACTTCCATGAGGTCGATGATCAGCCTGTCGTCGATGGCGCTTCCGGAGGCGTCGAGGAGCTGCAGGCGTTCCATGGTGCGCAGAAGGTACAGCCCGACTTCCACCCTGTACAGTCCGAGAGGGGCTTGTTGGTGGGTCCAGACCGTGTGAGGGTCGACTACCACTTCGGCCTCAGTCCAGCCGGAGGTAGGATGGGTACCACGGACGGGTGCAATGTCCTCCTGCCCCCAGATCTGGTCGTTGTCATCGAGAAGATGCACGAAAACGGTGTAGTCTTCGTCCATAGGCACCAGCGCCTGCCAGGTGAGGGTCAGGTTCAGGGCCCCTCCTTTTCTGACCTGGACGTTGTGGATTTCGTAGTCCAGTAGCAGAATCTCGTTTTCGAAGTTTGCGGGTAGATTGTCGGCTTCGGTGAGGATGACCGGGGATTCGGCAACTGTGTGGCCAGTGAGCAAGACATCGTACCTCTGGCTGGCTAGCCATCCGTCAATCACAGTCAGGTAGGCCTCGCTGCTTGGATCTCGCAGGCCAATCCTCAGGTCGAGCGGACCACTAGCTGTGCGTGCTATCTCCACGAGGTGCGTGTCAGCCAGGACATCGGCCGGGGTCCACTCTGAGGTGGGGTGTTCTCCGAACAGCGGCTGCTCGACCGCTTGCCAGACAACTGTGCCATCTGGCCTTGAGAACTGAAGCACCACTTCGTAGTCGGTCTCGATCTGGTCGACCGCCCGCCAGTAGAGTGTGAGCGGGACGCCTGGACCAGGGGTGATGGTCGATGGGAAGCTGTAACCCAGCAGCAGTATCTGGTCTTCGAAGTTCGCTCGAAGAGGGTGGTGGATGGTGGGCCGCCACGCCTCGCCGGAAGTGACGGAGACATCTGCCAGGGTTACGTAGCCCCCATGACTGTCGCTCGATGCAAGGCCTTCTTGGCTGAAGGGTGCGAACAGCCCCACGTCCAGGTGATAGCTTCCGGGTGGTAGCTGCCCGGCTAGATCTATCGCATGATAGTCGGGCACGATCTCTCCCGGACGCCATGCTGCCGTAGGGTAGAGGCCGCTTACCGGTGGCCTACCCTTGGTCTCTATCCAGACGTGCCCCGTCGCGCCCACAAGACGCAGCCGAACGTCATAGTTGTCACGCACTCCTCGTTGCGCCTTCCAGAACAGGGTCAGCCGCAGGGCATCCGAGCGCTCCAAATTCTGCGCGCCCAGGCGGTAACCCGCCAGCACTACCTTGTCTCCGAACTCCAAGTTCAGTTGATTTACGTCAGCCGGAAGGCGCGCCAGGGGACCTGTGCTTACCTCAACCAGTGGTCCCAACGAACGCAAGTGATAGGTGCCTTCCAGTTCTGGGAGGAAGCGGGCGAGGAGCACCGGTCGCCCCTCACGGAGCCGTGCTTCCAGCTCAGCCCTATTGGTCTCCTCGTCGGGGAATACGCCGGTCTCCGTGTCGGGGCGGAGGCGCTCCACTCTTTGAAGATAGTGGAGCGGAGCCATCTTCTCACTGTCGGCGAGTAGCACCGAGTGTGCCGGTAAGTCTTGCTGAAGGACGTACCTCCCCCAGTCGTACCCGGCGCGCGCGTCGCTTCGATCCACCTTGGGTAGGTTTGTCCAGGCCAGACCAAGAGGAAGTATGCCCACCACGGTCAGTATCGCTGAGGCGATGAGCTGCCGTCGCAACTGCGGAACGGCCAAATGCTTGCGACCCAGCAGTTCCTCCAAGGAGCGTCGGAGCGCAAAGACGCCGACACCCAGAGCAATGGCGATGATCATGTAGGAGGGGATGAGGAAGAGCGAGATATCAGGGACATTGTAGCTGAGCCCAAAGGCCACATAGGCGCCGAAGGCCAGGAGCAGGAAGAGACCCTCTCTCCAAGTAGGATAGCCATGAGTCGAGTCGCGTCTCCATGGCAGGTAGATGATGCCCAGCGTGGCCAGCAAGAGTGCCGGCGCCGGGTACTGGTCGAGAAGCGCGCGCAGGAAGATGGCCATGCGTTCAGGGTCCCGAAGAGCGGTGTCCCATCGCAAGGCCGCTGCGAATTGGGTTCCCAGGATGAGGTTGGTAAACTGTTCCCAGTGCATTCCGCTGCCCTGGATTTGCCACCAACGGATGGGGATGTAGAGATGGACGCCCACGAGGGGTGCCAGAAAGGCAGTGAAGGTCGCGATCCAAGATCGACGAGTCAACAGGCACCAGGCCCGTCTCAGTGTCAGGTAGGCTATGATGGCTGGTCCCAGGAGCAGCATGGTCCGATGATGGGTCAAGCTGAGGCCGTAGATCAGCGCCACTGCGACGATCATTCGCTGACCTCGGGGGATCGCACCCAAAGCGCGGCTCCAGTGGACCTTGTGCTCCTCCCCCAGGCTGGTGCGGCAGGAGGGCGTGTTGTTGGTATCCCTGGCAAAGGTGCGCAGCAACAGATAGCAGATTGCCGACACAAGGAGGGCGTTGAGAGCGTACACCTCTGCTTCAACGGCCTGCGACCAGAACGAGTAACTGAAGGCGAAGCTGAGAGCACCAAGCGCAGCGGCAGACCGGCTCCTCGTAAGCTCCGCGATGATGGCGTGCAGCATCACCACCGCGGTGGCTGCGAACAACGCTGAGGAGAGGTTCACCCGATAGGCGACGTTGCCCAGGGGGAGGAGAGTGAAGAGCTTGCCCAGGATAATGTACAGAGGGTAGCCGGTTGGATGCGCGATACCCAGCTCATAGGAGAGGACCTGGAACTCGAAGGTGTCGTGCGCGCCCACGACCGGCGCGAGGGTTCTGACGTACAGTGCGAAGGCGAGAACGAACACGGCTATGAGTGCCATCCTGTCAAGATGCTGTCTGCGCGCCGACAGGGCTACATGGAGTGCAGCTACGAGTGCCACGGTGCCAGCAAGCAGCACGAAGGCTTGTACCGTGTTGATCTCCCGCTGGACCAGATAGATAAGCAGCAGTGAGAACGGCAGGAAGGAGATCGCCACAGCCATTGACGTCGTCCTCCGGGTCTGCTGCCTGGTCAACCAGAGGTAGAGCAGAGCCAGGAATCCCGCCCCCAGCAGGGCCATGGCGACTGTCGGAAGCCAACCCAGGAAGAAAGCATAGCGATAGAGCAAGCTCTCGGCTAGCGATCGGGCGATGGCTGCCCCTAGAATCAAGCCCAGGACTAGGGTGAGGACGAAGGCACCGACGTGCTGCCAGCGCGCGCGATTCATCTAGTCCCCCGCACTTACCGACGACAGCTCGAGCCAACCGTTCTCCACCGAGAGGCCCGCAGCTGGTGCGAGAGGCACCCGACGCTCTGTGGAGTCGAGCAGTGCAAGCTGGATGACGTAGTCACCCGCTGAGAAGTCCCGTGGAATCCGCAGGGCGTGGTTGTCCCTGACGATTTCCCCTTCTTCCCAAGCAGTCGTGGGATACCTGCCGGCTGAAGGCTCTTCGGTCTGCAAGAGGACTTCCTCCCCCTCCGTACTGAGTAGACGAATGGCGACGCTGTAGCTGTCGTCTAGCGCGGTCTCTGCTTTCCAGAACAGGGCCAGGCGATAGAAATCGCCTGGAGGGAGGCTGTCCCGCTCTGCCGTAGAGCCGAGCAGGACGACCCCGTTGTCGAAGTGCGCCGTGGCCGGGCGTTGTATTCCAAGTTCTTCAATGGTCGGAGGTCTCTCGGCCTTGGCGACAGAGACCTGCTGCAGGAAGTACATGCCGATCTCGTGCCCTTCTTCTTCCAGGACGGGAAGTCGCACCATCGTGGCCTGGTCATAGAGTCCAACTCCCAGCAGGTACTGACCTGGCGGGGTGCCGGGCGGAATTTCAATCTCGTGGGCATCCTGGTTGTACTCATCGATCTGCCACAGGTGGGCCGGGTAACGCCCAGGGTTCAGGCTATCCCTCTGCGCGTAGATGTTCATGTGTTCGTCCACAAGGTGCACGAAAGCGCTGTAATCTGTGTTGAGTGGTTGACTCGCCTTCCAGTAGAGGGTAATGGTCGTGGTGTCTCCTGGACGGGAGCTGGCGTCGGGAAGGTCATAGCCAAGCAAAGTGATCTGATCGCCGAAATTGACCTGGAGAGGTTTCTGCGCCCCCGGGACGTGCACGCCATCGAATCCTCTCTTGAAAGGTGTGTCGTAACGGTCCAGGATCCCGAGCTTGATGATCAGGAGAGCGACACCCACGAGCGCGAGCGCGCTGGTCTGCGCGCCCGTGAGGTCGCCTACATGGCCTCCGCTGACGGCTGGCGGCGCGTTACCCTTCGATCGGTGTTTGCCGTGTTTGGAGCGCGCCCTCCGGATGACGGAAACTGCACCTGGGAGGAGCAGGGCCACGGCACTAACGGCGCTGATGGCCTCGGATGCCGTGCGAACAGGTGTGTCCTCAAAGCGCAGCTGCACCACGTGGTTGCCCGAGGGCACAGCGACACTGGTTAGCCCCAGGCCGGGGGTGGGAGTGGTCTCGGTCCTCTGCCCATCCACATAGCCCTGCCAGCCGGGGAAGTAGAGGCTATTGAATGTCGCCTGGAACGGCTGCGGAGCGGAGACATCCATGGTCGCTGACGTCGGTGTGAAGCGAGCGCTCGAGACAAGAGTCCCGTGAGGAAGGCTGGATTCGTCGAGTCTCGAGACTCCAGATCCCGATCGGTACATCGGTTCGAGGGGTGAGGTGTTTGGAATCCACTCGACCCACATGGGTAGGTACTCGCCGAAAGAAGTCGTGCCCATGGTGCCCGTGGCTCGTTCGAACTCCATCATGTCGGCGAAAGAGGGATCGAGGGCGAGCTGGGCATAGTATGGCGGATAGAGCAGCGCGAACGAAAAGACGATGATCATCGCCACGGAGACAAGGGCGACGACGAAAGACGAAGGGAATCTGATCTCCTGGTCGGCGAATAAACGGGTAGCCGCCCCGGATAGGATAGCCGTCAGCAGGCAGGCCAGGCGCAGAAGCCGGTGCGGGAAGACCAGGTACTTCAAGAGGGGAAGACTGTCCCACACAGCAACTGACTGGGGTAGAACCATGAACACCACCCCGGCAAGCCCACAGAGCGAAACGATCAGATGAGAGCGCTTCTCTGATCCAGGAAGTGTCCGCAGGCCGATCACAGAGATGATAGAGAGAGAGATGAGTACTGGCCCCAAGCTGTTGGGCACTCCTGGGTTCATTTGACCGGTATTGGACGTATTGGGAAGCGCGAGCAGGTCAGCCACTGTGATGAAATGCGTACGATAGTCGAGATCAGGTGGGGTGATCATCCTGTCGAGCTGTATGAACTGCCGATCCCAGAGTGCGGGCATCCAGAAGAAGGCGGCCAGCCCTGCTCCGACCAGCAGCGCAGTGGCAGCGCGGAAGGATGCGGTTCTCCTGCGTTCAGCCGAAAGCCAGACCAGGAGCGCCAGGTAGCATACCAGGAAAGGAGTGAATATGAAGTTGGCTGGATTGTGGCTCAGGAAGCATCCTCCGTAGAGCAGGATGCTGGAAGCCCAGTAGACCGCACCACCGTTCCGGATGAGACGCCGGAAGGACCATAAGGTCAAGGGATACAGCACCATGGCCCAGGCTCCGGGCAGGTGCCCCCTGAAGAGTATGTCGTAGAGATGAAATGGCGCATACATGTAGGCCACTGCTGAGACTATTGCCGCCCTAGAGCCAAAAACGTCCCGCACATAGATGTACATGGCAAGGCCGGACGCCACGAGGGCCAGCCCGAAGGAGAAGAGGATGGTGTGGACCAAGCTCAGGCCCGTGGAGTATAGGCCCTCGCTCACATAGTAGGGCAGATGGGGGACGAAATTGAAGAGCGGATAGCCGTAGCCAAAGAAGAGGTCTGGAGCCCAGCGCGGGAACAGCACTCCTTGGCGCGCGAGATGATCGATTTCGACAAGACGAAAGAGGTGGAACAGACCATCGAAGCTGCGCGGTAGGCTTGATTTCCAGAGGGGAACCGTGGCGGGCAGACCCAGGAGGCAGACGACGATCGGCTCCTTGGCGCGAGCCGTGACTCTGGTCAGGAGTGCTCTGGTCACCCGATCCTCCCTCTCAGAGTTCCATCTCTTCGGGGAGAGTCCTGCGGTGAAGCCAAGTGAGTCCGCGCTGAACGAGGGGCATGACAAAGGCGCCGAGAATGGCGGTGGGAATCGCGACTCGGAGCAGTAGATCTGCCCACGCTGGAGCGTACCCTATGAACGAGAGCAGGGTCAACAGAATTGAGTCGTGCACGATGCTAATTGCCAGGGCCAACCCGGGCGCGAAGAGAGGGCTTGTCCGGTAGATGGTCAACTGGCCGAGGCTGGCGAGATACGCTGCGATGGTGAGCGTAAAGGCGCACGTCCCCAGGGGTAGACCAGACAGGAAGTCAAGTGCCAAGCCGCCGATGAAGCCCCAGACCATGCCTTCCCTTGCTCCCCTGAGCAGGCTCCATGAAACCACGGTCAGAAGCAAGAGGTGTAATCGAGCGCCTCCCAGGGAGTAGCGAAAGAGCACCGATGACTGGAGCACGGCAATGCTGAGTAGAAGCGGGACGACTGCGTAGGTCTTGATGGGCCATTACCTCTGTGATACCTGTTGCTCTTCCTCGAAAACGATGGGCTCGAAACTCGTGAGCACCATGATCATCTCGAGACTTCCGAAATCCACGGATGGCCGCACTTCGGCCTCCTGAAACAACTCGACATCCTTCTTGGTCACGCCGGTGACCTGTCCGATGATCAGACGCGTCGGGAAATTGCCGCCCAAGCCGGAGGTGAGCACCAGGTCGCCGGGTTTGATCTCTTCTGTCTGCTGTATGTACCTCATGGTTAAACCCTGTCCTACGCGACCGTGAACTACCCCGGTGGCGCGAGATTCCTGTATCAAGGCGTTCACTGCACTGCTGGGATCGGTGATCAGCAGGACCTTAGCGGAGTGAGGAGCGGTTTCCGTCACCCGTCCCACGAGACCACGGTGTGTGAGCACCGGCATGCCGAGGGCGACGCCTTCGTCGGTACCACGGTCTATGATCAAATACCCGGCGAGGTTGCTCGGATCCCGCCCGATGACCTGAGCCGACAGGAGCTCGAACGAGGGATTGGCCTGCTTGAAGTTGAGCTGCTCTCGCAGTGTTACGTTTTCTATCTCAGTCTCTCGGAGGCGCACATTCTCGATTATGAGCTGATCTACCATCAGCTGAAGTTCCTCGTTCTCTGCCGTGCATGCCCTCATGTCGGCGTAGAGCTGGCGGAAGTCGGTCAGCCCGCCCATGGCCGAGGTGAGCACCTCTTGGATGGGAGAAGTGACCTGTGCCACGAGGCTTTTCATGGGTTGAAGGCGATCACTGCGATCGAGGATCAGGGTCATCGCGGCCAGTGAGAGGAAGAGTAGAAGGAACAGCGGGGTTCCTCCTCGCTGCATACGGGTCAAGGCAGCCTCCTCGCACTAATGCCGTGTGTTGCGGCGCTGTGTGGTGGTGAGGACGTGGGTCAGGGTGTCGAGGTGTTCAAGCACCACTCCACCGCCCTTGACCACACAGGTCAAGGCATCATCGGCCACGTAGACCCGCATCTTGGTCTCGTCGGAGAGACGATCGGCGAGTCCCTTGAGAAGGGCACCGCCTCCCGCTAGAGCTATGCCTTGTTCCATCAAATCGGCAATCAACTCGGGAGGGGTTTCCTCAAGGGTGGTTCTGACCTCTTCCACGATCATCGCGACCGGAGAGGAGAGGGCCTCTCTGACCTCAACACTGCTTATCTCAACTGCTTCGGGCAAACCTGTGATGAGGTTGCGGCCCCTCAGAGTCATGGTTTGCTCTTCTGGAAGGGGATATGCCGAACCAATGGCCATTTTGATGCGCTCCGCCATGCGCTGGCCGATCAAGAGGTTGTACTTCTCCCGGGCATAGCGCATCACTTCCTCATCCATCTCGTCGCCTGCCACGCGCAGCGAACGGCTGACCACAATGCCACCCAGGGCGAACACGGCCATCTCGGAAGTGCCGCCTCCGATATCAACGATCATGCTGCCCACCGGTTCGTTGATGGGCAGACCGGCTCCAATTGCCGCGGCTGTTGGCTGTTCGATGAGCAGTGTCTGACGCGCGCCAGCGTTCATGCATGCGTCATGGACCGCTCTTTTCTCTACCTCGGTGACACCGCTGGGCAGGCCGACTACCACCCTGGGGCGCGGAACGGGCAGCATGGCTCGCTCGTGCACCTTCTTGATGAAGTAGTGGAGCATCGTCTCGGCGACGTCGAAGTCGGAGATGACTCCGTCCCTGAGAGGTCTGATCGCCACTATGTTCGCCGGAGTGCGGCCCACCATCTCCTTGGCCTCATCCCCGACAGCGAGGACCTTCCTGCTCTTCTTCTCGATGGCGACGACGGAGGGCTCGTTGATGACGATTCCCTGGCCTCGCACCAGTACCAGAGTGTTGGCGGTGCCCATGTCTATGCTTATGTCCCGGGAGAACAGGCCCAAGATGGCGTTTAGGGGACTGAACACGGATATCTCCTCTCTGCGACCTTCAGGTTCTGGATGACGGCTTTTACTCCGTCTCCGTTTCCTCCTCTTCGTCCTCCGCTGGCTCGGCTTCCTTTACCACGCGCTCGGGTTCCCCTTCGATCTCCCTGGCCTCGGTGATCACCTCTACTTCGGCAGGCTCCGCCTCCAACTCTTCTAGTGGCTCGAGCACCTCCTCCCGCAGAGCGAGCACCTTCACTACCACTTCATCAGGACTGGTCAGGATCTCGATATCCTGACCCACAATGAGATCCTTCACGAGGATAGCCTGATCTTGCACTTCGAGGACACTCAGGTCTACCTCTATGGCCTCGCTCAGCTGGTCGGGCAGGCAGTGGACGTGCAGGGAGTCGATACCGCGCACCAGCAAACCTTCCTTGTTGATCACAGCCGGCGCTACTCCAATCAGAGTGATCGGTATCTCCGCTGTGATCTTCTCGGTCATCACAACTTCATAGAGGTCAACGTGCAGCAGAGACTGAGTAATGACGTCGCGCTGAACGTCGCGGGCCAGGATCATCCGCGGCTTGCCCGCATCGTCGATCCGCAGACTTATCAGCCGGTTGGTTCCCGACTGATCCAGCACGGCGTTCAGTTCTTTCGCGGCCATCTGCAGGGACAAGGCTTCCGTCCTGGGGCCATACAAAGTGGCCGGGACGATCCCAGACCTGCGGAGAGCTCTCGTTTTCTTGCCGAACACTGTTCGGCTTTGCGCCCTGAGTTCTATCTGTTCCATGGGGACGTACCTCGCATTGCCAGTCTGCAAACAGGAGTATTATACCAGGCTCAGCAGGCTCGTCAAGTATCGATACCCAGCTGCCTGGTTCCGGTTCGAACCTTCTGGTGACAGTGTCAGACCATACAATCATTCTATCCTGCCTGCATGAACAAGTCAAGGCACTTTCGAGGATGAGGTTTGACAATGCCCTATAGTTATCCTAGAATGTCGGGTAATCTTGGCCCTGGTTTGGAGGCATCACAGCAAGCGCGTATGAAGCCTATGACGAGTGCAGAATTGAGGAGAGTCTTCCTAGACTTCTTCGCCCAGAGAGGGCATTTGGTTGTGCCCAGCTCGTCGCTCGTGCCGGAGGGTGATCCGACGCTCCTGTTCACAGGTGCTGGCATGGTCCAGTTTAAGCCGTATTTCTCCGGCGAGGTGTCGCCTCCATCGAGACGTCTGGCGTCTGTCCAGAAGTGCTTTCGTACCACCGACATAGACAAAGTGGGGAACGAGCGAAGCCTGACCTTCTTCGAAATGTTGGGTAACTTCTCGGTCGGTGAGTACTTCAAGAAGGGCGCCATCGAGCTGGCCTGGGAGTTCGTGACAGACTATCTGGAGCTGCCCGGAGACCGGCTCTGGGCCAGCATCTACCATGATGACGAGGAAGCATTCGTCCTCTGGCAGGAGATCGCCCTGCCTCAAGAACGCATAGTCCGTCTGGGCAAGGAGGACAACTTCTGGGGGCCAGCAGGTGAGACCGGACCCTGCGGCCCGTGCTCAGAGATTTTCTTCGACCGGGGTCCCGAAGCGGGCTGCGCGAGACCTGGCTGCGCCCCTGGATGCGATTGCGAACGCTTTCTCGAGATCTGGAACCTCGTCTTCATGCAATACGACCAGGGCACAGCGGGCAATCTGACACCGTTGCCCCAGCAGAACATCGACACCGGCATGGGGCTGGAGCGCACAGCCGTCGTGTTGCAGGGCGTGAGCTCCATCTATGAGACCGATCTGTTCGCCCCCCTGATCTCCAGAGCCTGTGATCTGGTGGGTAGAACGTACGGTGAGGATGAGATGACCGATCGCTCGCTACGCATCATAGCGGAGCATGGCCGAGCGGTCACTTTCCTGGTCGCCGACGGCGTCCTGCCCAGCAATGAGGGTCGCGGCTACGTGCTGCGTCGCATTCTCCGCAGGGCTGTGCGTCATGGAAGGCTCCTGGAGAGGGAGGAGCCCTTCCTGGACGAGATAGCCAGGGCGGTGATTGAGGTCATGGGAGGTCAGTACCCGGAGCTGAGGGAGCGGGAGAGTTTTCTCCTGGGGGTCGTGGCGCAGGAGGAGACGGGCTTCCAGCAAACGCTCGCAGTGGGTTCGGCCCTGTTGGAGGATCTCATGGAAGGGGTCGAAGCTCAGGGGGCGACTTTCATTCTGGGAGAGGACATCTTCCGTCTTTACGACACCTACGGATTTCCTGTGGAGTTGACCAGGGAGATGGCTGCCGAGAGAGGGCTCGGCCTTGACGAAGAGGGCTTTGAGACGGCTATGGTCGAGCAGCGCGAGAGGGCCCGAGAGGCTCAGACCTTCGGGCTAACGGAGCAAGGCGAGTTCTATCGACCTCTCGATCTTCCTCGTACGCACTTTCTGGGCTATGAGACGATAGAAGCGGCCAGCAAGATTCTGAGCCTTGCCAAGGACGGGGGGGCGATCAGCGAAGTCACCGAGGGAGACCAGATAGCTATGGTTCTGTCGGAGACTCCATTCTACGCGGAGGCTGGGGGTCAGGTCGGTGACACGGGTTCGATCGGCAACAGCGATGGAGAAATCGCCGTGGTGGATACCCAGAGCCCTCTGCCTGGGTTGATCGTACACTACGGAGAGGTCAGGAAGGGTGCGCTGACCGTAGGGGCTACAGCAGTGGCCCGTGTGGACAAGGCCAGGCGCCTGGATATCGCGCGCAATCACACAACTACCCATCTCTTGCATAGGGCTCTGCGCGAGACCCTGGGAGATCATGCGCAACAGTCGGGATCCGAGGTATCCCCCGAAAGACTTCGCTTCGATTTCACGCACCTGCAGGCGGTGGACCGGGGCGAGCTGGATGCCATCGAGCAGCTGGTCAACGAGAAGATCCGGGAGAACCTGGCGGTGATTACCACTGTCACCGACTATGAGAGCGCTGTCGCCTCCGGGGCGTTTGCCATCTTCGGAGAGAAGTATGGCGACGAGGTCCGGATGATCAGCGCTGGCGACTTCAGCAAGGAACTGTGCGGCGGTACGCACCTTCAGCATACCGGACAGATTGGCATCTTCCACGTTGTGAGTGAGGGCAGCATAGGCAGGGGCTTGCGCCGCTTGGAGGCGGTTACAGGCCGCGGCGCAGAGGAGTTCATTCGCCGCAGACTATCGCTCGTGGAAACGATGGCCGCCTCGCTGGGCGTCAGATCTTCGGAGATCGAAGGCAGCCTGAACGCCCTGTTGAATGAGGTGGACTCCCAACGTAGGGAGATGCGGGAGTTGCAGCGTCGTTTGTCTAGAGTAGAGACTGCCAGGTTGCTCGAAGAGGTGCGTGACGTGGGTGGCATCAAAGTGCTGGCTGCCCAGGTCGAGGCTCCCAGCATGGAGACACTGCGGGAGATGACCGACTGGCTGAGAGACAAGCTGGGATCGGCGGTCATCGTGCTGGGCGCCATCATGGGAGGCAAGCCGGGCTTCGTGGTTGCTGTGACTCCTGACCTTGTGGAGCGGGGTCTGAAGGCTGATGCTCTGGTACGAGAGGTCGCTGCGGTCGTCGGCGGCGGGGGCGGTGGTCGCCCCACCCTTGCTCAAGCTGGAGGAAGGGACCCTCAGCGTATAGGCGAAGCCCTCAGCCTGGTGCCCAATCTGGTGACCCGGAGCTAGGCTGTTCAGTGCCTCACTCGTTAGACCCTCTCCTGCCCAACTGTCTTCGCATAGCTCGTACTATGGGAGTGTGGATTGCGTGAGCTGTTAGCCGGGATACTGGGTGGTCGCGCGCCCCAAGGCGAGACCCCCACCTATCGCACCATTCTGGACTTGGGCACCGAGCAAACCAAGGCGCTGGTGGTGCAGTCGCGCGGCCGAGAGAGTGTGATTCTGGGTGCCGGCAGGTCCCGGCATGAGAGGCATGTGTCTCACATGGGCGGTGCTCCAATTGATGTTCCGGCGATGGTGCGGAGTTGCGATCGGGCACTCAGGCAAGCCGAGGATATGACCGAGCGTTGCTGCGAGCATCAGGTCGTGCCCGATTGGGTTGTGGTCGGTGTACCGGACTGCTTGACGGCTGCCCGAACGCATACGGTGACGCATCGGCGCTCTCACCCCAGCCAGCGCATAACCGAGGGCGAGTTGGCGGACGTGGCGAAGCGCGCCCAGCGGCTTGCTCTGGCGGAACTTGGTGATAAGGTGAGTGCACGGCTTGGTGGTCCCGGGACGAGGCTAGCGTTGCTGGAGGCGCGGCTGACGGCCATTCGCGTCGACGGGCGGAGCGTCACTAGTCCTGTGGGCCTCCAGGGAGAAAAGGTGACGGTCACTGTTTTCAACGTGGTGGTTCCTGCCTCGTATTTGGATGTGGTGGAAGCGGTCGCTGCGCAGCTAGGGCTGGATATACTGGACGTGAGATCCTCCTGGCAGGCTCTGGCTTCCGCCACGATTGGCAGGCGGGCGATATGCATAGATCTAGGTGGCAGCACAACCGACTTTATGCTGGTTCAGAATGGCGAGCCATGGGCCACGGCGACTGTCGCCCTGGGTGGGCGGGACTTCACAGCTCAGTTGGCGAAAGCCCTCACACTCTCCCAGAGAGACGCAGAACGACTGAAGCTCGCCTATTGTCTAGGACAGCTTGACCAGTATCTCGCTGATGCCGTCCTTGCCGCGGTGGACCGGCTAATCGGGGTGTGGGTGGGAGCAATGGAGAGTGCTGTTGGAACGCTTTGTGGCTCGGAGGAGCTTCCGCGTCACTTCAGTCTGTGGGGCGGGGGGAGCGGCATGCCGTGTATCGTGGACGCTTTGCGTTCGTTTCCCTGGTCTCAAAGACTCGGCTGTAGCGGGAATCCCGAGGTGCGGCTGATGCGGCCGGAACTGATACCAAGGATCCTGGACGGTACGGGACAAGTCCGAGATCAGGAGTATGCGTGTCCCATGGCTGTTGCCGGACACCCGGCGGGGCGGACGTCAGCAGCGACGGACTGGGGCCCTTTTCTGTGGGCGGTGAAGAGACCGGCAGCTTTTGTTGACAGGGGAGCGGCGAATTGAGCGAGGCAGAGGTCGTCTACCTGGATCCCGACGACACCTTTGCGGTGATTAGAGAGAGACTAAGAGCCGCCGAGGGTGATCGGATCGTACTTGTCGTACCGAAGGAGTGCCCCGGGCTGGACAGCTTGGTCGACCTGAAGCTCTTGGCACGCCAGATCGCCGCCCTGGACAAGGAAGTGGCCCTGGTCAGCACACGCCGGGAACTCAGAGAATTGGCCAGAAGCCTTGGCTTTCGAACCTTCTCGTCCACCGCCTGGGCGCGCCGAGCCAAATGGCCTTCACGCAAGAAGGGCTTGCAGCCTGCCGCCGGCACGTCTCTGACGCGGGGGTCCCTGGCCCATTCTATCCCCCCCCCTACGGCTTCGGGGGCGGTGGGAGTGGGCGGGATGGTCGTTCTCGCGGCCGCGTTCGTGGGCATGCTGGCTTTCATGGGCCTCCTGGTGGTGGTCTTCGTGCCGACCGCCAAGGTGACCTTGCATCCAGTGGTCTACCCTGTGAGCACCACGCTCACAGTAGTGGGCAGTCCTGATCTGGAAGCCATTGACTTTGTGAACGTGCGGGTTCCGGCCAGGCGAGTAGAGCTAGAGGTTGTAGGTAGCGACGAGATTGCCACCACCGCGCTGCGGGATGAGCCCGATGCCAGAGCGACTGGCGAGGTTGTGCTCACTAACAGGCGCAGCGAGGCCACAACCGTGATGTCCGATACCGTAGTAGCTACCAGTGGCGGGACGACCGTCAGGTTCCGAACGACTGAGGAAGTGACGCTGCCTCCGGGCGTGGGGGGCAGAGGGCGGGCCCCGATCGAGGCCATCGAACCCGGACCCAGCGGCAATGTCGCGGCATACTCCATCAACCGCGTGGAAGGCCTGTTGGACCGGCAGGTGAATGTCATCAACGTGGCGCCCACCGAGGGTGGGGGAATGAGCCAGGTGGCATATGTGACGGCCGCCGACAAGGACCAGCTCAGGGAATCGTCGCTGCACAAGCTGAAAGAGGAGGGCTACTACACCCTGACGGCA
>DATKVP010000369.1:0-2237 GCA_035530015.1 Anaerolineae bacterium
CATCATTACGACGCGAGAACCCAGGTGGATTGGGGCTACAGTTCCATCGTGGGTAGCAGAGACTCCAATCTACACGACTTCAACTGGCCGTGCTACTGGATGCCCTCCATGACCATCCTTTACGGCCTTCAGCCGCCTATCCCCGCGGAGGCTCTCGCCCAGATGGTCGCCAATGCGTGCCAGCCATACGGCGACCCCATGATGGCGGACTATAGCGATCAAGGCATCTACTCCGAGCACATGGCCAAGACGGTGGCCTGGAGCAGACACTACGCAGGCTTCTGGAAGCAGTCCCTCCTCTTGTGTGACTGGGCGTATCCTGACATCTTCAACTACTACGGTCCCAACATGACGGGACTCACGCCACAGGCAGAGCCGATGCTCTTCAACGCGGTCACCGGCCAGGACATAACTTTCAATGATGGCATGGAGATCGGGAGGAAGGTCTGGAATCTGGATAGGGCCATCTGGATCTTGCAGGGAAGGGACCGGGA
This sequence comes from Anaerolineae bacterium, assembly GCA_035530015.1. GTDB lineage: Bacteria > Chloroflexota > Anaerolineae > UBA7937 > B3-Chlor > JAUVXJ01. The sequence goes on from DATKVP010000369.1 coordinate 495, forward strand.
TCAGGAGGTGTTTGCGGACTACACCTATGACGTGCCGAACGTACCAGGATTCTCGAGTCACGAGATCCCGTACATCTTGCCGACTTACGAGGATGGAGTGTGGGATTACAGGCCGGTGTGGGGCAGATCGCTCGATAGGGATGGCGTGGAGCAGTGGAAGACCGCGTTCTACGAGTTGGAGGGTTGGGACGCGGCCACAGGGTGGCCCACCAGAAGCACGCTGGAATCCCTCGGCCTGGGCTACGTTGCTGATGAGCTCCAGGCGCACGGGAAGCTAGGAGCCTAGGAGGGTCTGGTGGTACTACCGGAGCCATCCGAAGAGCTGGCTGCGAGGCTTCTGTCTCGGCTAGGTCTGGAGGAGCGGCTCGTGGGGGCCAAGATGTCTCCCATGAGTGGGGTGCAGCAGTATCCCATCCACGGATTTCGTGAGGCCGTCAACTTCCTGAAGCTCGATAGCGCAGCTGAGATCTTGTCCTGGGGGCCGCGGGCTTCGGTTCCCTACGTGGACCCCAAGGTGCTGAGGCTGTGGGTAGAGGAGGTGTTTGGAGACACTGACCTGGCAGAAGCGATCGGGGAAGTGATCGGCGAGGGTGGCAACTACCCGGGGACGATAGGCCGCGCCAGGGAGCTGATGAAACAGCGGCTAGGTCAGTGCGAAGCTCTGCTGGAAGACGGTACTGCCGACTGAAGCCCCAGGGCTTGCAGAGGCCAACCCAACTAGCATGGCATCACCGGGTCAGATCCCCATGTCTGAGGAGCGGAGGCACTGCTGACAAGGGCAACAGTGCCTCCGCGTTGTGTGAGGTTTGCCGGGGAGTCGGGCCCGCGGCACCTGTCGACGGGAAGGGCCGTGGGGCGAGATCACCCAGCTGGAGAGGATGGCGAGTATTCGGCGAGACGGTGACCGTTGGGCATCACAGGGTGTGGACGGGATAGGTGCTCGCTCCAAAGTGCGACAGGCGTTCTATGGCACCAGCCAGGGAGAGGAGGAGACACCACGTAGGACAAGCCTAGCCTGATATGGCCTCGAGGTGACGCCTTGGGTCCACGGTATCAGTTCAACCTCGTTTGAATGGAGGTGTACCGGTGTCAGAGGAGAGAGAGATACAGGCCGCTGCGGTGCGGACTATGATTGATGCCATCGAGGATGTGGCGGGGGTCAAGGGAAGGAACATGGTACTCCGCCACGCTGGTCTGGAGGAATACATAGATAATCCACCGCCTCTAGATAAGGACGACCTCATGCTTCCAAACGAGCATTACAGGGCCATCTGCAAGGCCTTGATGGCAGTCTTCGGCAAGAGCTCTCGCGTGTTGCTGATCTACGCAGGGGAGGGCACAATCTACCGGTCCCTGGAGGCGGTTCCCGGCGCCTTCAGCGCGGCTATGAGATTCCTGCCCGGCGGGTTCAAGAGGCGGGCGGCGCTGAAAATCGCCTCCAAGGCAACGGAGAGGATCACGGGGATAGAGCCCAAAGTGGAGTACAAGAAGGACAGGATAATCTACCACTACTATAACTGCCCGTTCTGCGAAGGGTACGAAAGTGACGAGCCCATATGCGCCTATGACATCGGGATCTTGAAGGCCTTTGTGGAGTGGTCCACCGGGAAGCAGCACAAGGTGACCGAGATCGAGTGCGCTGCCATGGGAGCTGAGGCCTGCGTATACGAGATCATGGAGATGTGAGTCGATTCACGGATCGATTGGGGCGAGCGGGTTCGGGCTCTGCGGAGAGTGAACGTC
>DATKVP010000370.1:0-3133 GCA_035530015.1 Anaerolineae bacterium
CCCATGCCTTCGTGCCACATGACCAGCAACTTGCTTCGCCTCCGACCTATTGGCGCCAGCCTCCGCATGGCTAGCCACCAAGCCTCGATGATCAAAGTCCGCATTCGCTCCAGCGCAGTCCCTGGCAACCAGAGACCATCAGCACCCTACTCCTTCTTGCCCGGTGGCTCGTCCGGCTTCTCAGACTGCTCTGGATGCTCAGGATGCTCAGGATGTTCTGGGTGTTCTGGATGCTCAGGTTGCGCCGGGGCTTCAGCGTCCTCGGAAGCCTCCCATGTTGGCGGAGATGCCGGCGTAGGTGCTGGCGTGGCAGTGGAACTCGTCACCGTCGGTGTCGATTCGTCCCAAGCCGTTCCCTCTGCCAGTCCTCCCGCCAGGATCGATTTCCGCACCGCAGCCAACTCGGACCTGCTCGATGGCTCCGCAGTCTCCATCGGTACTGCGGTCGCGGTGGGTGTCGACTCGGGCAGCGCCGAAGCTGGTAGGACGCTGGCGAACTGCCCCGCACTCAGCAACTGAGTGGCACCACCAGAAGACAGCCCCACTATGCCCTCCACAACGCTGACGCTGGTCGTGCCATCCTGTGCAACGCTCACGATGAACTCAGTCCCATGCACTACTGCCGCGGCCGTGGGAGTGTGGATCTCGAAACGCGACGTCGAATCCACCAGTCTCTCGACCTGGTTCTCCGTCTGTCCCACCCACTGGTGCAGGACCACTGTCCTCCCGGCTCCATCCCGCCGCGAACTCAGCTCATCGACACCCAGCTCAGTCTGCGACGCCAGGATCGTTCTGCTGCCATCGAAGAACGTCAAAGTGGCGCCCGAGAGATCACTCGTCCGGATGCGGCAGCCGCTCAAGAGCACTGTACCAGAGTTTGCGGGTCGCCAGGTGTCGGAAGACCCCTTTTGTATCTCCACAACCCCAGCCACATCCGTCATCACCGCCATCTGATCCACCACCGCCGAGCGAGTCATTTCGAGAACAACGGCTGGGAGGACTGTGAGCAAGAGGACGACGAGAGCTGCGGTCGCGCCGATGGCCAGAGTCCGTTTGTGGAGTGTATCGCGCCGCCCCGCCCCGCCGAGCCAGGCAACCAGGTTGGCGGCGGCAGCCCGGAGCGAGAGAGTATCTCTTTGACCACGCGGCTGCTTCTGTGCCAGAGCCGCCAGCATGCGCTCTCTCGCGGCACCCGAGGCCGAGGCCGCCATCTCCGGCCGCTCCACCCCGCTCACCCGAACGCCAAGGTCCAGCAGAGGACGCAGCTCCTCTGCCTGCTCCGGGTAGCGCGACAGACAGTCCTCCAAAGAGACTGCGCCCGATAGGACTTGGGTCAGACAATCGTCCAATATGCCGTCGACGTGGTCCTTCATAACGAGACCTCACTTCGCACAATGCATAACGGACCGGGGGCACAGAGAGATACGGGTGGATGGCCAGTTGAGTTCAGGCGGATCTCTTCGCTGTCAGGCTACTCCGGTGGAGAGCACACGATGCAAGGCAGCCAGGGCCCTGTGCTGCAGCGACTTCACAGCACCAACGGTCTTGCCCAGCACGTCGGCCACCTCCTGGTTGCTCATTTCCTCTATGAACTTCAGTAGAATGACCTGACGCTGATCGTCCGTGAGGCGACTCAGGGCAACGGCCAACTGGCGCTGAACTAGAGCGCGGTCGGCGGCACCTTCGACATCGACTGGTCCCGTCAGAAGGCGCTCATCGAGAGGCATGATGGTGGGTTCGCTGGTGCGCCTGTGATGATCGACGACCACGTTGCGGGCGATGGTGTACAGCCACGACAGTAGCGGGTGGCCCCGGTAGACAAAGCCATCGATGTGCTCCACGACCCGCACGAAGACCGTGCCTGTGAGATCCTCGGCAGTAGAGGCATCACCGACGCGGTAGTAGATGTAGCGGTAGATGGCTGAGTGGTGGCGTTCGTAGATCTCAGCCATCGCGGACCGATCACCTCGCTGGGCTGAATCGACTAGCTTCGCGTCGTCACTGGCTCCCGACATGAGTGTCCTACCACGGGTCGTGTGTCAGAAACGCCGGCGGCCCGGCCTGCGACGGTTGGCGCCGCACCACCAGGGGCCAGGGAGGCCCATCATTATCATAGCCGCAACCGCCCCTGAAGTCAATCGGCTCTGCCCCGTGTCCTCGCAGACCGTCTCCCCAGATTCGACATCACCCGCGAGACCTCACCCACTGTAAGGTTCACCCAGAGAAGCTCTACGACGCTTCCGTCTCCATTAGTTGCTCTCCCCGTCATTGGCCCCGGGCCCGTGGCCGCCATCCTCCGCGCGCCTGGCGTTTCCCACCACCGGATTCGTGCGCACGCCGTGGAGCTTCTGCTCGTGGGTGGGATCCCCGTTCCCAGCCCGGGGCCCCCTTCCAGCTGGCGGACGCTGCGCTGACCCACAGGCAAGCGCCCAGGGTGCCCTCCGGAGTGCGTGTATCGCCCTCGATGCGCGTCCCCAACAAGCTCCCTGATATACAGTCCTAGCCAAAAAGAAAGTCGGGGGCTGCAAAGCCCCCGACTTGGCCTCTCTCGCTCTCCCCAGCGACCACGAGTCCCGCGTCGCTGCAGACAGTATTGTCCCTCCGTCTGCTATCCCGGTTACTTCTTCGAGCGCCCGTTGTCCTTCTTGGGTCCGGCGTGATCGGGCCGTCCCTTGTCGTCAGGCGGTCCCGCGTGGTCAGGTCGGCCTCCGTCCTCCGGCTTTCCCTGGGTGGACTCGGTGGAGGTCACTCCCGTGGCCGCGTCCCGCTTGATCTGACCCCAACTCAAGCCAGCAAGACGCTTCTCCACTAGGTCCGCTGGTGAGAATCCGTCAAGCTTGCCGGCCAGCTTGTAGGCCACCGATACCGTCCCGTAGCTAGCGCCCTCATCCAAGAGAAGAGCGATGTCCTCCGGGTCCGCCCCCAGCCGTTCAGCAAGGCGCTGCGCTGCCACGGGTACGGTGCCCGAGATCGGCAGCCTTCCGGAGATGATCTGGCCAAGATTGCGGTCCCGGTTGCTGGGTGGAAGACCGAGGAGCTGGGCGATCTCCCCCCATCCCATCTCCGTCCTCCACTCGAGGATCTCCTCAACGGTAGTGCCGTTAGGGTTATCCCTGGCCAGGAAGTACGCCTT
>DATKVP010000371.1:0-7879 GCA_035530015.1 Anaerolineae bacterium
ATGCAGGAACCGATATCCGTAGGATGGATTATATCTCGCGTTTGCGCGTCTTGTCAAGGCCTTCTGTGCTGCGAGGGGGTCCACCCCGGGCTGACGGCACATCTTCTTCAACACGGGGCGGATGAGCTGCCATCCTGCTGCGTCACGGGTACCAGTTGGGAATGCTCGGCACTTCACGCTCCACGAAAATGGCCCCAAGCACCTGTCAGGTCGCTTGGGGCCGCGCATGGCTTCTGTGTTCCCGAGTGGCTCTAGGTGCGAGGCTCGCGCTCGCCGATGATCCTCCAGCCCCTCTCTTCGGCCACCGCCTTCAAACCCTCGTCGGGGTACACGGCTGCTGGATGGCCAACCCGCTCCAGGAAGTGGACGTCGGTGTGACCATCCCCGTAGGCGAAGCTGTTCTGCCAATCGATCTCCAGACCACTCGCGGCGAGCCACGCCTTGAGGGCATCTACCTTGCCCTCGCTCATGGTCACGGACCCGGCCATCTTGCCCGTATACCGTCCCTGGTGGGTCTCCAGAGGGCTGCCCAGCACGTGATCCACCCCCAACCGAGAGGCCATGGCGTCTAGCAGTTCCTGGGGGCTGCCGGAGATCAAAGCTACCACGTGTCCCTTCGCCTGATGATCCCTCAGTATCTCCATGACGTCTGTCCGCAGATTGGGTACCACCCGCTCCTCTATGACCCAATCAAACATCTCATCCGCTTCTTGGAGGGTGAGACCTCGAAAGAGCCAGGCCATGTCCCTGGCCCAGGACTCATACCACCTGCTTTTGCCCAGGATGCCCGCCGAGTTGAGGGGCCAACCGGCCATGTGCCAGATCAGATACCACCAGACCCAGAACCGGTTGCGCTTCTTCTCGCGCTGATAGTCGCTGATATCTCGCCAGAAGCCCCCGCGGTAGATGGTGCCCACCACATCGAAAAAGGCTCCGATCATAAGTTCCTCCCTTGGCTTTCGCCTGTCTCGGCGTGAAGCGGAAGGCGTAGATAGAAAGACCTTCCCCGGCACCAGGGATTATAGCCCGGAGGGGAGGTGAAGGGCAACGAGCATCGTGCGGAGAGGCTCTTGTCCCTGGGTCGACGGGAATGCCGGGGAGGATAGCCTAAGTGTGCGCGGCTACGGTCCGGGGTCGGCCAGGCCTCACCAAAAGGAGGAGTTCGGGGCGTCCCGGCGTCTGGTACCTCTGGCACGGAGATCTGGTCAGGCCTAATCAGCCCGTGGAGGCTGCCGTGGATTTTAGCTGCCCGCCACTCGTCAGCAGAGCCGAGATTCTCGCTATGATGATCGATTGGGTTCGATGTGGGCGCGGAGCCGATCGACGATGGACGGATGGGCGCTCACCAAAGGCTTGAGGGTTGTACCCTCGTCGAGCAGGTCTCCCCCGAAAACCTCCGTGCCGTCGAGGTAGCGAAGGGTGCCTCCCGCCGCTCTGACGATGGCGGCTCCAGCGGCGATATCCCAGATTCCGGGCCTGTCGAGAAACACGGCCATAGCGTTTCCCCGCGCCACATAGCAGAGATGAGCCGCGGCACTCCCCAGAGCCCGCACGATGCCGGGAAACCTGATGGAGTACCGCAGGTGTACATCAGCGGGGATACAGAGCAGGCTGTCCTCGTCCCAACCATCGGGGACGGGGCAGTGGATGGGGTGATCGTTCCAGAAGGCGCCCGCGGTAGGATTGGCGCTGTAGTACCAGTCGTCCAGGAGCGGCAGGTGGAATACACCCAGCCAGGGCTGGCCTCGCCAGAGCAAGCCGAGGGAGACACCCCACACAGGGAGTCCGCTCAGGAAGGACCTCGTGCCGTCCAGAGGATCTATGGCCCAGACGTACTCGCCGTGGATTTCGTTGGTTCCCTCCTCTCCAACGATACCGTGGTCGGGATACGTCTTCTTCAGAAGGCCTACAAGCAAATCCTCGATTTCCAAGTCGGCGGCGCTCACGAGGGTGCGATCCGCCTTGTGCGTGCCCTCGACCCGGTTGAAGTAGCGGAGAGCAATGCGTCCTGCCTGGCGGGCCCACTCCTTCACCAGGCTGAGGTCGACCTCTGGTTCTCTTGTCAACGATTCATTCATGACGCGTACATCTTATCACAGGTGACCCGGGAGGGCAAAGGTCGGGCATAGCTTTGCTGCGACCGTAGGCTGTGCTACAATGTTGTTGGACGCCGCCTGATCAGCCTGGTGTAAAAGTCTATCCATCCAAGAGGAAGACGATGGACGTATTGAAGGCGGGAGCGATGGAGTGGGGGCTGAAGCTGACGCCCCCGCAAGTCGACGCCTTCGGGCTCTACTACCAGCAACTCCTGATCTGGAACGAGAGAATCAGCCTCACCTCCATCACGGACTATGAGGAGGTGCAGGTGAAGCATTTCCTGGACTCGCTGTCGTGCCTTCAGGTGCTGGACACAGTCGCTCCCGATGCGAGATGTATAGACATCGGTGCCGGTGCGGGTTTCCCCGGGTTGCCGCTCAAGATAGTCTGGCCGAGACTGCAGCTTACGCTGCTGGAGTCGGTGGGCAAGAAGGTTCGTTTCCTGACCCACATGGTGGAAGCGATGGGTTTGCAGGAGACGGACATCGTGCAAGGACGCGCGGAGGAGCTGGGGAGGAATCCAGATTACCGTGAGGTCTTTGATGTGGCTCTGGCCAGGGCTGTGGCCCAGATGTCGGTGCTGGTGGAGTACGCGCTGCCGCTCGTACGAGTGGGGGGCATCTTCGTGGCGCAGAAGGGCGACGATATCGAGGTCGAGATGAAATCGGCCGGCGCCGCCATCGAGTTGCTGGGTGGTCGCCTGCAGGAGATCAAGCCGGTTTACTTGCCCGGCAGTGAGATAGCAAGGCACCTGGTGGTTGTGCAGAAGCTGGGCCCAACAACAGAAAGGTACCCGCGGCGGCCAGGGATCCCGGCCAAGCGGCCGCTGGGCGGCACCTAGTGCGGGCTGACTAGAGCGGCGGCTGGTCTATTCTGCCCTCGTGGACTCCCCACACCGCGGCTTGCTCCAGGAACGACGGTGCGAAGTACTCCAGGTCGGTGGTGGTGACGATGACCTGCTGGTGCCCGTGAATGGCGTCCATGAGGTATCGGCGCCGCTCCTCGTCCAGTTCGGACATCACGTCGTCCAGCAGAAGAATGGGCTCCTCCGAGGTCTTAGCGCGAATGAGCTCCATCTCGGCCAGCTTCAAGGAGATGGAGATGGTACGCTGCTGACCCCTCGATCCGTAGGTGCACATGTCCACACCCCCCACCAGGAAGCGGAGGTCGTCGCGGTGTGGGCCGACGAGGGTCATGCCCCGAAGTATCTCCTCCTCTTGCCGCTCCTCCAACTGCTGATGGAAGACCGCCTTGACGCTGGCGCTGGTGGGCATAGCCCCGGCGTGGGCACTGCTCTCGCGGCCAGCGCCGTCCAGGGGCAACTGGCGATACTGCACGAGCCCATCCGCCCCATCCAGAGGTAGGCTCGCTCTGTACAGCAGGCGCAGCCGTTCGCCTCCCCCTGTGAGGCGAGGGTGGATCTCCTGCACGAGTTCGTCGAGCTGGACCACAGTGTCGAGGCGACTGGCCACGAGTTGGCTTCCTTGTTCTGTCAGGCGCTCGTTCCAGAACTCGAGCTGGTGGGGATCTCCGAGGCGCTCGCGCAGTTGCCTCAAGAGGCTGTTGCGCTGCACGAGCACGCGGTTGTATTCGAGCAGAGAGCGGGCATAAGGGCGATTCATCTGTGAGATGGCGCTATCGAGATAGCGGCGCCGGGCCTCGGGCGACCCGGCGATGAGATCGATGTCCTCGGGCATGAAGAGCACAACCTTTATCTGCCCCACCAGATCCAGTGTGCGCCGCTTCACACCATTGATCCTGATCTCCTTTTGAAGTCTCTCGTTTGCGTTAAGGAGTACGAGGCTCACTTCCCGTAGGGCATCGCTGCCCTCTATTATCCCCTCCAGCCGGGCGAAGGTTGGGTGCTCCTCGTTGGCCAGCCAGTTGATCAGTTCCCGGTCAGTGCGGGAGCGCGGGGACTCGGCGGTAGCCAGGTAGTACACGGCTTCCAGGAGGTTGGTCTTGCCCTGTGCATTGGCGCCCTGTACGACTGTGATGGGGCTGGAGAAGTCTAGCTCGGAGCGTACGAAGTTACGGAAGTTGGTGATGGATAGATGGGCTAGATGCATATACCTTTGTCCGCGGGCATGATGTGGTCGGGCTGGCGGCTGAGGGCCGCTGGTCCCGGGCTTCAAGATGAATGGTGCTGCACCGCTATGGGCACCCCCTCCGATGGCAGGTCCCTCTGCGGGGAGACGACAATCGCATCCCTGCCGGCTCCTCCGTGCCAGGGAGTGGCCTCCTCCTTGCCCCTGGATGTCTCCTCATCCAGCTCACCTGATCTCCCATCCCAGGGACATGGGCAGGCTGGCGATCGCCTGGCCCACCACCTCTCGCTCACTCTCCAGATCGGGTCGCACACTGATGAACATGTGCAGGCGGTTGCCACGGGTCCTCCTCGGTGTAGGGAGACGCTGTAGAAGTCGCTGATCCTAGTCCTCTGGAAGGCTCGCGGGAGGAGAGGCTGTCGACGCGCCCTGGGGGGTGGTACCCTGGGAGACGAACCTCATGTCGTCGGGGACGTCGAAACCCTCTGGCCAGGTGGTGGCCTCGTCGCACTGGGCGGAAGCTAGATTGGCTCCGTCAAGGGCTGCACTCTCCAGGTTCGCGCTGTTCAGATTCGTCCAACTCAGATCAGCATCAGTCAGATCCGCGCGGCTGAGGTCTGACCCTTCCAGCTTGGCGCCTCGCATATTGGCGCCAAAGAGGTCTGACTGACTCAGATTGTCCCTGCTCATGTTCGCACCGCTGAGTCTAACCTCAGAGAGCTTGGCCCCGGTCAAATCGACGTCCCTGAAGTCCCTTTCTCCCGCATCATGTCTCTTTGTCAACTCCTGCCTATCCGATCCATCCTCCTAAGCGAAAGGCGAGAAGCGCACCTGTTCCTCGTCAAAAGCGGTGCGAGTAATCCTACAGTTTCCGGAGTTGTGCCGCCAGGTCACCTGGGGTGGCAACCGGTTGCTGGCAGGCGAACCGCTGGCAGACATAGGCGGTGGCGCGCCCCGCCAGCATTTGCCTACCGGCCAGAAGGGGCACGGCTGGCTCCCCGTCATCGGGGGGCAATCCCACAGCCACCACTTTGCCGGGCCGGTATCTTGCGTAGACAACTTCGAGCAGTTCGCGGCTGTCGTCGCTCTCGGGATCGCCAACAATTGCTATCTCCTCTGGTGGCGACAGATAGAAACTCAAGACGGACAGCAAGTGGCCGAGAGCGAGGGGATGTTGAGCCATCGCACTGCTCGTCACGGTCAGTATGTCCTCGGCCAGTCGCTCATACTCAGCTTCACCAGTGAAGGCGGCCAGGCGCAAGAGCACGTCCGCCGCCATGGAGTTGCCCGACGGCAGGGCACCATCTTCCCGGTCGCGAGGCCTGGTGATGAGGGCTTCGTCACCGTCGGTGTCATAGAAGCCAGTGCCCAGGGAGTCCTTGAAATGCCCAATCATATCGTCGACGACGGCCCTGGCCTCTAGGAACCACCGGTCGTCAAAGGTCGCCTCGTATAGTGCCAGCAGACCGTCCGCGAGGCAGGCGTAGTCTTGCAGATAACCTCTGACCTTGGATCGACCAGCCGTGTGAATCCGGTACAGTTGATCGTCACGGCGCAGCTCTCGCAGGAGGAACTCGCCGTTGCGGATGGCGATCTGTCGATAGCGGTCGTCGTCGAGCACGCGGGCGGCTTCGGCGAAGCTGGCCAGCATCAGACCGTTCCACGAAGCGATTACTTTCTGGTCCCGATACGGGCGGGCTCTGCGCTCCCTCAGGGTGAACAGCCGCTCCCGGCCTCGCGAGATAACGTCTTCCAGGTGTTCCTGGGAGATGCCGGCGAGGTGGGCCACGACCTCGGGATCGCGGGGCACGCTGAGCACGTTGCTGCCCTCGAAGTTGCCTCCCTCAGTCACGTCGAAGTACTGATTGAAGAGATTGCCGTCTTCGTCTCCAAGAGCGGCCTTGATCTCCTCAGGCGTCCAGACGAAGAACTTGCCTTCCACCCCTTCGCTGTCCGCATCCTGTGCGGAGTAGAAGCCGCCGTCGGGCGAGGTCATCTCGCGAGCTACGTACTCCAGGGTCTCCTCCGCCACCCGGCGATATAACGCTTTGCCGGTGGCGTGAAAGGCCCGCAGGTAGAGACGGCTCAGCAGGGCGTTGTCGTATAGCATCTTCTCGAAGTGAGGTACCAGCCATCTCTCGTCCACCGAGTAGCGATGGAAGCCTCCGCCAAGCTGGTCGCAGATGCCTCCACGAGCCATCTTCTCCAGGCTCCGCTCCACGATCCGCAGGGCGAGAGAGTTCCCGCTGCGGGAGTACTCCCGCAGCAAGAAATCGAGAATCATCGCCTGGGGGAACTTGGGAGCCTGTCCAAAGCCACCGTGGCTGGCGTCGTGGTGCTGGCTCAGTTTCCTCACGGCCTGGTCAAGGGTACGGGGGCCGAGTTCTACGTCGTGGGCGCTGGTCGACAGGTCTTGAGTGGCAATACTGGCAGCGAGACCCTTGGCGGAGCGCAGGATCTCTTCCCTTCTCTCGCGATATGATCTGGACACGGAGAGGAGTACCTGTCGAAAGGCCAGTAGCCCATGACGGCTCTCGGGAGGGAAGTAGGTGCCGCCGAAGAAGGGCTGGCCTTCGGGGGTCAGGAACACGGTCAGAGGCCAGCCTCCTCTACCCGTCACAGCTACTACGGCGCGCATGTAGATGGCGTCTATGTCGGGCCGCTCCTCGCGATCCACCTTGACGTTGACGAACAACTCGTTCATCAACTGAGCGATGGCTTCATCCTCGAAGGACTCATGGGCCATGACGTGGCACCAGTGGCACGAGGAATATCCAACGCTCAGGAGGATCGGCTTGTCCTCGGCCTCGGCCTTGTTGAGCGCATCTTCCCCCCACGGACGCCAATCCACGGGGTTCTCAGCGTGCTGCAGCAGATAGGGGCTGGTCTCGTGGATGAGACGGTTTGGCTTCTTCAACGCTACCCCTGCCCGGATGCAGCGACCAGCTTCAGGAATTTCCTCCTACCGACCTGGAGCACGCTCTCCTTCTCCACGGTGACCATCGTTTCGATGCTGTCCACCTTTTCCCCGTCCAGGCGCACTCCCCCCTGCTCGATGAGCCGCCTGGCCTCGCCCTTGCTCTTGGTCAGGCCGCCGGCAGCCAGCAGATCCACGATGTTGGTGGCACCCTGCACGGTGTAGGTAGGCATGTCGGGCGGGAGCTCCCTCTCCTGGAAAACCGTGCGGAAGTGTTGCTCGGCCTCCTGGGCGGCGTCATCGCTGTGGAAGATGGAGACGATCTCCCGTGCCAGCTCCATCTTGACGTCGCGGGGATGCAGCGATTCATCAGCAAGCCCCTGGTTCAAGGCCGCAAGCCGATCTGGGCTGTACCGCGTGACCAGGGTGAAGTAGTCCAGCATAGCATGGTCGGGAAGGCTCATCACCTTGCCATACATCTCTTCTGGAGGCTCATCGATGCCGATGTAGTTGCCGGTGCTCTTCGACATCCGCAAGTAGCCGTCCGTGCCTACGAGTATGGGAAAAGTGAGACAGATCTGGGGCTTCTGCCCTACGACCTCCTGAAGCTTGCGGCCTACCAGGAGGTTGAACAGCTGATCTGTACCTCCCAGTTGCACGTCGGTCTCCATGGCCGCGGCATCGCGCCCCTGCATCAAGGCATAGAGGAATTCGTGGATCCAGATGGGATCCCCCTTCGCATGCCGGCGCGCGAAGTTCTCCCGGGCAAGGAACTGTTGCACCGTGAAATGGGAAGCCAATTCGATCACATCAACGA
>DATKVP010000372.1:0-2054 GCA_035530015.1 Anaerolineae bacterium
TTCCTCTTGATGAAGAACCCCGACCGGGTGATCCCCACCGAGACCCTGGTGGAACGAGTCTGGGGTTATGGCGGCAAGGGAGAAGCCACCCTGGTGAAGAACCTGGTCAGCCGTGTGCGCCATAAAGTCGAGCCGGACCCAACCAATCCGCGGTACGTAAAGACAGTGTCAGGTGTTGGCTACTCCTTCTCTTCGACAGAGACCGAAGAGCCCACGTAGCTTCCCCGCCGTTCGCCTGCTTCCTCCATTCGACCAGCGTTTTGTTACCAGATTGATGCCTCAGAAGCACCTCTTGCACCAGTTTGCTGCCTATTTGGGACCGTGATGATGCCCGTCGACAGTATACTTATGTGCGAGAGGTGGTTACCAGTGCCACCGGAGTTGAGCTTCGCCTTGCCGCGCGGGCGTTGACGTCACCGAACCTCTGGTCGCAGACGAGGCTGAGTAGGGACAGTGGCGTGAGCCACGACCTGCGGCAAGCTCAGTTCTCGTACTGGAATGAAGAAGGCCAAGGAGACTTGACTTAGTTGGTAGGAAAGAGGCGGTCAGGTTCGCGCTCAGGGAAACCTGTCAGATCAGCGCGAGGGCAGGCTGTCCGATCACGGGCTAGCGTGCCCTCAACTACATGCAGATCTGGACTGACTGGGGATGCCTGGCTGCCACAACGCCCGGAGCGGGAGCCAACGGATCTGGGCAGCGCGGGCGAGAGGATGCCTATCAGAGGGGTCCGGCGCGAAGACGTGGACGGCATCCTGGCTCTGGCTCGAAGAACAGCAGTGTTCACCAGCGAGGAGGTAGGAGTCGTCAAGGAGTTGGTGGACTTCGAGCTCAGCAACCCTCAGCAGAGAGACTATCACTCTCTGGTCACGGACGCGGATGGTCACATCGTGGGCTTTGCCTGCTACGGGCCCACGCCGATGACCGATGGCACGTACGATCTCTACTGGATCTTCGTGCATCCGAGCTATGAAAGGCGTTCCATAGGCAGTGCTCTGTTGGCAGAGGTGGAGCAGGCGGTGCGGTTGGTCAGAGGACGCATGCTGGTCGTCGATACGTCCTCGAGGTGGCGCTACCTACCAGCTCGTCGTTTCTACAGGAATCACGGTTTCCACAAGACAGGTGAGGTGAAGGACTTCTATCGTGTCGGGGACTCTCGACTCATCTACGTTAAGCAGTTGGTGCAGGAGCCGCGGTCTGAAAACTGACCATACGGGCTTCCGCAGTCGACCTTTACACACAGAGAACAAAGACAAAGGGGGGATCATGGAAGATATGAGCCACGAAGATCTGGAGGATCCTCCGGGTACGAGGCCTCCACACGCCAACCCCCGGCCACAGATTTGGGCCGGGGTGAGCGAGGAGGAGTGGAACGACTGGCACTGGCAGGTACGGAATCGTATCACCAAGCTGGATGACCTGAAGCAGGTAATAAACCTGACGGCTGCGGAAGAACGGGGGGTGGTTGGAGCCAGGGAAGCTTTCCGGATGGCTATCACCCCTTATTTCGTGTCTCTGATGGATCCCTACGATCCTGCCTGCCCCATCCGGAGACAGGTTGTGCCCACCGTCAGCGAGTTGCTCGTCGATGCAGTAGATAGGGAGGACCCGCTGGGTGAGGAGGAGGACTCGCCTGTGCCGGGCCTGGTGCACCGTTATCCAGACCGAGTACTGATGGTGGTGACCGACCAGTGTCCCGCCTATTGTCGGTTCTGTACGCGGCGGCGGCTGGTGAGCCGGGGCCGGGAATCAGTGAGCCTTCAGAAGATCGACGGGATGATCGAGTACGTCCGCGAGCATAGCGAGGTTCGAGACGCGCTGATCTCCGGAGGGGACGGATTGTTCGTGGCGCAGCCTGTGCTCGAGCACCTGCTGCGTGGACTGCGGAGCATCCCGCACCTGGAGGTCATTCGTATCGGCACTCGGTTGCCCGTCTACTTGCCCCAGCGCATCACATCCAGCTTGGTGGAGATGCTGCGGCAGTATCACCCCCTGTGGATCAACATCCACATCAATCATCCCAAGGAGATCACTCCCGAGATGACCAGGGCGTGTGG
>DATKVP010000373.1:0-2104 GCA_035530015.1 Anaerolineae bacterium
GATATGCAGGGGAGCCGAATACGTCATATCCGTGACACGGCACTCCTGCTCGCCATGCGTGGGCTCCTCAAACCTGTGGTCGAGGAGTTCGAGCCGCATCTTGCCGTTGTAGCTCTTGATGGGGAACGTCTCTTCGAACAGGTTTCGTAGTCCCTCCTCCTTGAACCAGTCGAAGGACCGTACCTGGACGTCGACGAGTTTGGGAAGGGGATGAATGTCGGTTATGCGTGCGTAGCTCTTGCGACCCTCAGCACTTGGTTGGTCAGCGGCCGTGGTGGCCGTCTCGAGATCGAACAGAGGTCTCTGCGCATTCGGACCCGCTGCTTTCGGGTCTCCAGGGTTGTGGCCATCAGACGAAAGCCCCCTATCCTTGGCCATAGAGCAATACACCCCCTCACGTGTCGTTCGTGGCAAGTTCGTTGACGCTAAAGAAGTAGTATACCACACAATATCTTCTCTGTCAAACTGCAAGCCGCCATCTTGTCAGGCAACATCCTGCTTTCCATAACAGCTCAATACACATAGCGTGACCGCCTGTATAGCGATATGTAGTGTGCTCGTCGTCCCCTGGCCCCTGTATGTTGTGGCTGAGGGCAAGGCTGCTGCTCCCCGCGGCCTGCGAGGTGACCTTGGCCGGCCGCGGCGCTTCGCCCCGTGCGCCAAAGTTTAAGGTTCGACAAGAAAGAAAATCACTCCCGCGCAGTCGAGCTGCCTGGGGATGGTTGCAGAAAGCCATACCCGCTTTCTTCTCTGTCTTCCCGCCACCGTGCGGAATCCACCACCCCAGGCAACCGCAGCGGGGTCGTTCTTGCGTCGAACACTCTCTTTTCCACACTTTCCGTCTTGGATGGTTGCGACCCCTGGACACCGGAGGGTATAATGAACCGGTTCCTCACCCATAGGTTATTTGGCAATGTTCAGGAAGACAGCAGTCCTATTCATAGTAGTAGCCTCATTCGTCCTGGTGATCCTGACCGTGCTGCACCTCTCGGGAGCGACGGCGGCTGGCCTGCGCGACTGGACGGGCGAACAGAAGCTAGTGGAGCAGATCAAGGGACTCGGCGCGCTGGTCCTCATCAGGCTGGAGCAACCCGCGCCGGACGTTGAACCCTACGTGCCTGTGGCTCACACGGGCCTGAACCCCTACGGCATCAACACCTTCCTGGAGCAGGAGGTGGATGACTGGAAGCTACATCGATCCTTTCGCTTGATCAGAGACGCGGGGTTCAAATGGATCAGACAGGAGTTCCCCTGGGAGGACATCGAGATCGAGAGCAAGGGCATCTTCCTGGATCGTCGGGAGGGTCGCGAGGTGTCCTCGTGGGAGAAATACGACCACATCGTTGACCTGGCCGAGGAGTACGGTATCGAGGTCATCGCTCGCCTGGACAACCCACCTGCCTGGAGCCGGGGGGCGGGGAACGAGGCGGGAACTCTGGCTCCGCCCGATGACTACGCTGACTACGGCGACTTCGTCTTTGCTGTGGTCAGCCGGTACAAGGGACGAATCAAATACTACCAGATCTGGAACGAGCCCAACATCTATCCTGAATGGGGTGAGGCTCCCGTCGACCCCGAGGCATACACGGAACTCCTCGGGGTGGGATACACCCGGGCCAAAGAGGCAGACCTCAACGTAGTCATCCTCTCCGCCGGACTGGCGCCCACGACAGAGATGTCCGAGCGAAACTTGATGGACCTGGTCTTCCTGCAAAGGATGTACGACGCCGGCGCCAGCGATTACTTCGACATCCTGTCGGTCCAGGGTTATGGGCTGTGGAATGGTCCCACTGACCGGCGGGTGCATCCCGATCGCGCCAACTTCTCCCGGGTGTTGCTGATACGGGAGTTGATGGTCCGCAATGGGGATGCCCACAAACCGATCTGGGCCTCGGAAGTGGGGTGGAATGCCTTGCCTCGCGGTTTCGACAGTTTTCCCTATTATGGCCGGGTGAGTGAGGAACTGCAGGCCGAATACTCGGCTGGGGCCTATCGAAGAGCGCAGGCGGAGTGGCCGTGGATGGGTGTGATGAACTACTGGTTTTTCAAGAGGCCCAGTGACCACGAGAAGGACCAGGCCTTCTACTACTTCCGCATGATGGAG
>DATKVP010000374.1:0-2477 GCA_035530015.1 Anaerolineae bacterium
AAGATGACCATAGACGAACGCAGGAAGTATCTGCGGCTGCTCCAGGATGGTTATCGCCAAGGAGGGAAGTCGGAACGAGGGCGATTGTTGGACTCGATGGAGGCCACCACAGGCTTGCATCGCAAGAGCCTGATCCGCCTAATGGCCGGCAACCTGGAACGAAATCCGCGCCGCAAGAAGCAGTAGCACATACCTGTCGCGAAGCGGGAGAGGGCAGGTGAGCAGGAAAGATGCCAGCAGAGACCGGCTCGTGGTGTGAAGACAGTGTGATCGTCGAAAACATAGAGTGCAAGTCCATACTCACCAAGAGCGGGATCACGGGTGTTGACTACGCCATCAACCCCTACGTCGGCTGCGCCCACGCCTGCGCCTACTGCTATGCCGTCTTCATGAAACGTTTCACCGGCCACAAGGAGGAGTGGGGCACCTTCGTTGACGTCAAGCTCAATGCACCCCAGGTGCTGAGCAGGCAGCTCAGGCGAGCCAGGCCAGGCAACATCACCTTGGGCACAGTGACAGACGCCTACCAGCCGCTGGAAAGGGCCTGCGAGCTCTCGCGCGCCTGCCTGAAGGTGCTCGTTGGTCAAGGTCAAGATTTCTCCGTCTCCATCCTCACCAAGTCGGATCTCGTCTTGCGCGACCTCGACCTGCTCAGCAAACTCAGGGACGTGGAAGTAGCCTTCACCATCACCAGCCTGGACGATGCCGTGAGAGAGCGTTTCGAGCCCGACTCATCACCCGCCGAACAGCGCCTGGAGGCCTTGCGCCTGCTCCGCGAGGCCGGCATCCCCACCTGGGCCTTCTGTGGACCCGTTCTGCCCTCCATCACCGACGACGAGACCTCCCTGGACGCGCTCTTTGTTGAACTGAAGCGGGCGGGAGTTGGTCACGTACTCGTAGACAGTCTGAACCTGCGCGGTGCCGTGTGGGGACGCCTCAGCAGGGTTCTCGAGCAGCACTATCCCCACCTCCGCCGGGCGTACCGCGCACTTTCGTCCAACCGGGCACCCTACCATAAAGCATTGATGGAGAAAACCAGGCGCATCGCGGCCAGGCATGAACTCCCATGGCGGGGGGTGGAGCTGCCGCGTCCCGGAGGGACCCAACCCTGATCCCATGACCCCCATCTCAAGGTTCGCGTGTTAATGAGAAGATCGATGGCCACTGACCCGATTCCCTGGCTGATGGAATCTGACGAACCGTGGACTCGGTACCGCACCCTGGTCGATCTGCTCGACCGGCCTAAGCACTACGCGGACGTAAAAGCCGCCCGCGCCCAGATGCTTGCCCACCCTCAAGTAGAGGAACTCCTCGCCCACGCAGCCTCGTGGCCCGGACCCGCTCTTAAGCGACACAACGACGCCAGCCATCCCCTCTACGCCTTAAGTACCCTGGCCGACTTCGGGGTCAGGGCAGAGGATGGGGAGATGGCGGGGCCGATCCAGACGGTCCTCCAACACCAATCCCCCGAGGGAGCCTTCCAGACCCTCCTCAACGTCTCAGAGTCCTTCGGAGGCACAGGAGAGGACTCGTGGAGCTGGATGCTCTGCGACGCCCCGACCCTGCTCTACGCCCTGCTGGCCATGGGCCTTGGTGAAGACGAGCGAGTCAGGCGCGCCGTGTCTCACCTCGTCGACCTGGTGGAGAACAACGGCTGGCGCTGCGTGGTGGCGCCCCAATTGGGCAAGTTCCGCGGTCCCGGCCGCAAGGCGGACCCCTGCCCCATCGTCAACCTCTACGCACTCAAGGCCCTGGCGCAGGTACCGGACCTGCTGGACAGTCCGGCCTCTCGAACCGGTGCGGAGATGCTCCTCTGGCACTGGGAGCACCAGAAAGAGCGCAAGATCTACATGTTCGGCATCGGCGGCGACTTCCGGAAGCTGAAGTACCCCTTCGTCTGGTATGACATCCTTCACGTGGTGGACGTGCTGAGCCGCTTTCCCTTCGTACAATCAGACAAACGCTTCCTCGAGATGGTGCACACCATCACCACCCAGGCCGATGCGGAGGGACACTACACCGCCACGTCCATGTACCGCGCCTGGAAGGGCTGGCCTTTCGCCGACAAGAAGAACCCCTCGCCCTGGCTCACCTTCTTGGTTCTACGAGTCCGGAAGCGCACCCAACCCAACAGCTAGCGTCGCCGCATGATGAATCCGCATCACCAGCCATGTGCTGCGGGAGCAGGAGAGTTGTACCAGGCGATGGCCCAAAGCCAATACTGACCTCCACTTGAGGAAGCCGCCCCGCCCAGTCGTGATACCCCCAGTGGTGGGTGGGATCGTCAGTCCCCCAGCATCGACGTTCTGGCTGCGCCATTCGTCTCCACTCCTCTGATCCTGACTCTCTCCGGCGAGAAAGGCGTAACTACAGGGCACCGAAGTGGTTCACTATATGGGAGCTACATAGGAGGCAACGATGCACAGCCAGAACGATCTCGCTCTATCCGACACCTTGCTGCCGAGGAGTGGTCTCCT
>DATKVP010000375.1:0-2746 GCA_035530015.1 Anaerolineae bacterium
GAGGGCTCCGCTCTATCCTCTGTTTCTGGCCGTCGTCTATACGCTGCTTGGCCACAGCTTCGCGGCGGCGAGGATCGTTCAGGCGTTCGTCGGATCCCTTCTGCCTCTCGTGATCTACGGCGTTGGCAGGAGGCTGGTCAACGATAGGGTAGGGTTGATGGCCGCGTGGGCGCTGGCGTTGTATCCCATGTTCCTGCTCTACCCGTTGGGGCTGGCCACGGAGAACCTCTTCTTCCTTCTCGTTCCCCTGGCGGTGCTCTTCCTCATCAAAGCCGCTGAGACGTCCAGTCGATTGTACTACCTGCTCTCAGGTGTCGTGCTCGGCCTGACCATCCTCACGCGCTCTGTGATCAGCGGATTCCTGATGCTCCTGCTGCCGTGGCTGTGGTATTACGCTGACAGGAAGAGAGAGGCGATCAGGAACTGGGTTCTGATACTGTTGCCGGTGATCGCCCTCACGATTCCTTGGAGCATCAGAAACTCACTGCTGTATCGTGGGTTTGTGTTCGTGGAATCGAGCATGGGTTTCAACTTCTACCTTGGGTACCACCCGGAGGGAAGCGGTACTTTCGATTCTGATATCGCCGTCGAGTTCCTCCAACGCCTGGGTGCCTTCGATGCACCCGACCTGGGGACTGAGAAGGCGACGAATGATGAGGGGATGCGGGAGGGCCTGCGGTTCATCAGGGAGGATCCGGCTCGAGCGGTTTGGCTGATGCTGAGTAAGCTGTCGCATTTCCTCCGGCTGGATAAGAGGGTGCTACTGTACTTCTATTCCAACAACTTCCTGGGAGAGCTGCCGCCCCTCATTCTGGCCCTCATCTTCCTGGTGATCTGCCTACCCTGGGTAGCGGTATTGCTACTGAGTGTTCCAGGCATGGTCTTGGGGGGGCTGACCAGAGACAAGGTGTTGGTCTATCTTCTCTTGGTCTATCTTGCGGGTATTCATATGCTGATCATGGCGGAGCCTCGCTTCCATCTCGTCATGGTGCCCTTGCTGGCCGTCTTCGCCGCTCAAGGGGTGATCTCTCTGTCTCGGGTGGCATCCGACTTGAACTCCGCCGACCAGAGGCTGAGGCGCGAGACCAGGTGGCGGGTCGCCTTGAGCTTGCTGATCGTTGCGGTACTACTGATCAACTGGGCTTACGAACTGGGCACAGACATGGACAAGCTGCGGTTACTGTTCTCTTCGGGGGGGAACCTGGCTCGTTTTACGTATTGAGTTCCGCGTCCTGCCGAAGGTGGCGGGCGACGGGAGGTGAGGGTGATGAAGAAGAAGTCCGACTCGAGGGCGGCGATAATCCTGATCAGTTCCACACTGCTTCTGGTCATCAGACACTATCACACAATCCTTGGCGACGAGACCATCTCCTCCTTCGTGTTCTACTTCCTGATGCCGCTGGGCATCATCATCTTCGTCTTGAGGGAGGACCCTCGAGACTTCGGATTGAGGCTGGGGAACGGGAGGAAGGGCGCGCTGTTCTCCCTGCTGGGGATCGCCCTGATGGGTGTGGTCATCGTGGGTCTGGCGCAGGTGACGGAGTTCCAGCAGTACTATGGCCTTGCGGCTTTTCGAGACCCGGACTCGCGGGGCCTGATGGAGTTGGCCCTGCGCATGGGCGTCTACATGTTCAGTTGGGAATTCATGTTCAGAGGCTTCTTGCTCTTTGGTCTGAAGGACCGCCTGGGGCCTCTGGCGATCTGGATACAAGCCATTCCCTTCGCCATCATGCACTTGGGCAAGCCTGAGCTGGAGACGCTGAGCACGATATTCGGCGGAGCGGCTTTTGGGTACGTAGATCTGGAGAGCAGGTCCGTCCTGCCCTCGGTGCTGATCCATTGGGCCATCTACATGATGATGGTGCTGGCTGCTTCCAGTGTGTAGCCAGGAGAGCTAATGGTAAGCGTGTCGTGGGTCTTGACCTGGAAAGAGTCTCCCCGATTGTTGGGGATGGAGGAGTGTTGATGAGCTCCGTGGCTCGCGGAGTTTGTGGCGCAGCGACAGAGGAGAATAGCACGGGATTTGCCGCCAGCCACGGTTGCGACTTGACAAGCTGTGGAATATCTGTTATACTGTTGTCGCAACTGAGGAGCCAATACCTCGGTTTGCTTGACAGGGCTCCTCGGATGTGTTATACTTAGGAGCAGAAACGGACCTTAACAACCGAAGAGTGGTAGGAAGCATGCAAAGCTAGGGGCTCCAAACAGGTGAATTCTCTACGGAGGGTTTGATCCTGGCTCAGGATGAACGCTGGCGGCGTGCCTGATACATGCAAGTCGAACGGACCAACGCGTCGCAATTGGTCAAGGGCTTTTAGCTCGCGACCAAGAGCTGTGTTGGTTAGTGGCGAACGGGTGAGTAGCACGTAGGTGACCTGCCCCGAAGTGGGGGACAACCACTGGAAACGGTGGCTAATACCCCATGTTGTCCGCCATTCAGTTGGCGGATGAAAGCTCCGGCGCTTCGGGATGGGCCTGCGGCCGATTAGCTAGTTGGTAGGGTAAAGGCCTACCAAGGCGATGATCGGTAGCTGGTCTGAGAGGATGATCAGCCACACTGGCACTGAGATACGGGCCAGACTCCTACGGGAGGCAGCAGTAAGGAATATTGCGCAATGGGGGAAACCCTGACGCAGCAACGCCGCGTGGGCGATGAAGGTCTTCGGATCGTAAAGCCCTTTTCTGGGGGATGAGAAAGGACAGTACCTCAGGAATAAGTCTCGGCTAACTACGTGCCAGCAGCCGC
>DATKVP010000376.1:0-5102 GCA_035530015.1 Anaerolineae bacterium
ACTGGCACTGGTGGTGGTCACCATTCTGCTGGCAGGGTTGTGTGTCTGGATCATAAGCCTGGAGTAGACTGACCAGGCCCAGTCCTCCCAAGACAGCGTTCTGGTTGGGGGAGAGCGTATGCTCTCCCCCTCTTCTATTTCGGGAATCTTGGCCATAACCTTAAACTTATCCTCCTGAACCTCAATATACTGATGTTCTATATTGACAATTTCTAGATTCTGCGTTATAATAATCAACGTGAAAGTTGAGATTTACAAGTTGTGGCATGAGATTCTTATCCGGAACCGAGATGGTCCTTGAGCGCAGCAGTTTGGACCGCAAAGGACAACTCTGACTGGACAAGCGTAGAGGAGGTTGACATGGAACTCACTATTGATGTACGGAAAAGGCGAGCACACTACGAGCTCATTATCGATGTACGAGAAAAGCGAACACGGCAGCAAAGAACAGAGAGCGGAATCCCTTTGTTGAAACCATCGGGAACGCTTCACGAAGTCGCTGCCAGGCATATTCTGGCCTCCGGCAGTCGCCCGGTAGCGCCCGTCAGATAAGAATAGCCACAGAGGAAAGGAGTTGGTCCATGTATCAAGTCATCGGCAAGTGCCCGGTATGCGGAGAGGAGCTGACCGTCACCAGACTGCACTGTCGGAGCTGTGATACGACAGTGGAGGGACACTTCAACCTGGGCAAGTTCTACCGTCTCAGCCCCGAGCAACTACACTTCGTGGAGACCTTCATCAAGTGCGAAGGCAAGATCACCAGAGTGGAGCAGGAGCTCGGGTTGTCGTATCCCACGGTGCGGGGCCGGCTCAACGACGTCATCAGAGCCCTGGGATACGAGGTCCCTGCCCGGGCCACCATCAGTGCGGAGCGACGGAAGGCCATCCTGGAACAAGTCCAGGCTGGGGAACTGGCTCCGCAAGAAGCGGTGGAACTGCTCAAGGGTGCAGAGAGATAGAGATGGAAGTGTCCAAACCCACGAGAGCGCCTTTCGGAGACGTGTTGAGGAACAGGGATTTCCTGGCCCTGTGGCTCGGTCAGGTCATCTCCCAGATTGGAGACAGCTTCACCTACCTGGCACTGCTGATCACCGTCAATCAACTGACCGGTTCCACCATGGCGATGGGGATCATGGTCATCTCCTTGACTCTGCCGCAGCTTCTATTCAGTTTCCTCGCCGGTGTCATCGTCGATCGCGTGGACCGCAAGAGGGTGATGGTCATCTCGGATATCTTGCGCGGACTGCTGGTCCTGGCCTTCCTCACAGTGCGCACCGCGGATCAGATCTACGTCTTCTATATTGTGGGCTTCCTCATATCGTCGGTGAGCGTCTTCTTCAGTCCCGCCAAGACGGCCATGATTCCACGCATTGTCGAGGGGGATGACAGACTGCTCTCCGCAAACGCCCTTTCACAAATGGTACGTGTGGTGGCCTTGCTCTTGGGGCCAGCAATGGCTGGCTTCGCCATCGCCTGGGTGGGCACAACGCCAGCTTTCGTGGTAGACTCGGTCACCTACTTCGTCTCCGGCATGGCTATTCTCGCCATCAAGACCGACGGGGGAGTCAGCGACCAGGAAAGGACCAGCGTGCACGTGATCCGGGACCGGCTCGTTGAAGGCCTATCCTACACCGTGCACAACAGCACCATCCTGGGCATCACGACCACCCTCCTGGTGGGTCTACTGGGAGTGGGAGCCATTGAGGTACTGTTTGTCCCCTATCTGCAAGGTGAGTTTGGCGCCGGTCCAGAGGCGCTGGGCTTCGTGCAGACCACCCAAGGCATCGGCATGCTGTTGGGAAGCGCCCTCATCGGCAGCCTGGCTGCGCGGTTCAAGCTCACCCGTATCATCGCCTGGTCCGTGGCTCTGCTAGGCGCCGCCATCGCCGTCTGCGGGACTCTGAGCCACTACGCGTTGATCCCCGTGGCCACTTTCGTGGTCGGCTTGAGCCTGGCTCCCCTCAACGCCGCCCTGAGCACACTGATGCAGGTGGCCGTCCCCGATGACAAGCTGGGCAGAGTAAGCAGTGTGGTGGATACGACCGGAACCGTGAGCTATCTGATCTCCATGGGCGGCGCTGCATTTCTGGCCGATGCCATAGGGATCCGGACCGTGTTTGTAGCCGCCGGCGTGATCACCGCCCTCGCCGTCGTGCCAGTCCTGACGATGATGAAAGAACCGGACAAAGTCGCGCACCCTGATCCGAAGGCGGGCGGCCGCCGTCCGACGGAACAGCTAGTGGAGGTATGAACCATGCTTGCGGGTCTGGTTGAGAGGGACACGAGCGCACGCGGATTGCGGGCCTTCAACCCACTGCTGGATTTGAGACCGACTACAGAACTGATAGAACTCGCTTTCGGCGAGGCGTTGGACCCCTTGAGCCGCGAGACGCTGCAGGAGATGCGTGCCCTTGCCTGGCTGCTAGGACCGCTCTTTTGGCTACTGAGCGCGATCCGTTCACCCCTGGCCGACACCTACAGCGGATACGTGTGGGTTGAGGAAAGCAGAATCGTGGGCAACGTCACCGTGCACCGTCGACATGGCGAGAAGCAGGGATGGTTCATCAGCAACGTGGCCGTACATCCGGACCACCGCCACAAGGGGATCGCTCGTCACCTCGTGACCGCTGGCCTGGAGATGGCGCGACAGAGGGGAGCCCAGCGGATCAGCCTGGAGGTGAGGGCAAACAACGTCACGGCCAGGAAACTGTACGAGGACCTCGGTTTCAGGGAGGTTGATTCAGCTAGCAGAATGCGAATGTACCCCCTGGCTAGTGCCAGGCCGGTGCGCTCCGAGGGCTATACAATCGAGATGGTGAGACCAGATCAATGGCCAAGACTCCTTCAACTGACGAAGGATACCCTGTCTCCCGAGGCCAGAGAGATCATGCCCGGGGAAGAAGAGATCTACCGGCGATCAGGTCCTCGACGGCTGGTCTCCGGGGTAGGCGAGCTGCTCAATGGTCGCACCACCTATCGCCTGGCAGCGGAGAAGCGCGGCGAGATTGCCGGTGTCATCACGGTGCGCACGGGAGGCCTCTTGCGCCCGCACGTCCTGAATCTGATGGTGCATCCAGCGCATCGCTGCCAGGTGGAGGAAATGCTGTTGACGAGCGCACTTTCCGCTCTCAAGACCGATCGCTCGCGCGACTTGGTGGCCAAGATCCACCCCTCCTACGACCACGCCCGTCGCGTCTTCACGCAGTACGGGTTCGCAGAGGAAGAGACACTGAAGCTGTTAACACTGAGCTTGAAGGACGAATAGGAGAAGAACTATGACTACCGACGAGGAGAGACTGCAGATCCTGAGGATGATAGAGGGAGGCCAGATCACAGCTGAGGAAGGAGCCAAGCTTCTCGATGCTGTGCAAGAGCCTTCAAGCGGAGAGCAAGACGGCGGCTCTCCGCGCTGGTTCCGCGTCCGCGTCACCGACCTCCATACCGGCAAGCACAAGGTGAACATCAACCTGCCCATGAAGCTCCTGGACGTCGGAGCGAAGATTGGAGCGAAGTTCGGTGCGCCGGCCGACCTGGACATCGAGGAGATCGTAAGGGCGATCAAGGAAGGTGCCCAGGGGCAAATCGTCGACGTGGAGGACATGGAAGAAGGAGAGCGTGTCGAGATATACGTGGAGTAGGTTGACTACCTCCCGCTCGCGCGTGTAGAATCGGGGCCAAACGTCGGAATGCTGAACGGAGGTACGTCCCCATGATGCGAAAAGTCCTGCTCCGGCTGCTGATCAACGGCATAGCCCTATGGGTGGCCGTCCAGATTGTGCCGGGCATCCACGCGGAGAGCCCTCTCACCATCCTTATCGTGGCCCTGATATTCGGTATGGTCAATGCCATCTTACGGCCGGTGATTTCGTTCTTCACCTGTCCAATGATCGTCGTCACCTTGGGACTGTTCATCTTCGTGATCAACGCAACCATGCTGTGGCTCACGGCCTGGGTGGCAGGGAGACTGAACCTCGGCTTCGGTATAGACGGAGGATTCTGGCCCGCCTTCTGGGGTGCCCTGGTGATTAGTCTGGTAAGCCTGGTCATCAGCTTGTTGATCAAAGAGGAAGACTAGGACAGCCCTGCAGTAGAACCCTGGCTCTGAGGACAATGCTGAGTCTAGGGGGCGCCCAGTACGGTCTCGTAGCTGAGCAGAACCTCACCCTCGGGACCGAAGAAGGTGAAGGAGACGGGGCTATCGGGGGCAAGCCCGGGGGGCAGAGGCACGCCATCGAATTGCGGGCTCTCCGGGCTGACTGTCGTCTCACGGCGAGATAGGTCTTCATCTCCTACGGTCAAGAGCACTGTGCCCGATTGATGAGACGTGGCCGCCAGTCCCAGCCACAGCAGGCCATCCCCCACATCGAGACTCAGAGCGAGTTCGCGGTTGGCGTAGTCCAGCCCCCCTATGGCCTGGAAGGGGTACCAGTACTCGACCCAGCTTCTGCTTCCTCCAGGCTCCAGGCTGACGTCGTCCTCAGGCCAGAAGGTCCAGTTGGGACCGCCCCACATCTCGAAGTATTGACTTCCATCGTCCGTGTATTCGGATACGTAGGCAGACTCAGATCCCCAGGCGAACAGCTTGACCCCTGGGACCGCCTCCCTGGAGTAGACGCGCGCGACGCCCAGACCGGTATCGTGGTTGTATGCGCCCACGAAATCCTGGCTGGGCTCGGGCATGAAGAAACCAAGCCAATCGTGCCAGTTGTAGTACCGGGACATATCCCTGCCCTGCCACACCGGCCAACTCACGATGGCTTTCTCCCCAGGCAGCCCGCTTTGGGGACCCGCGCTGTGTATGACCACCTCGTCGCCAGGATAAACGAACTCCGTGTTGGGTGATACGGACGAGCTACCCAGGGTCAGCATGGCGTTCGTCCAATACTGATAACTGACCGTGGCGCCGGTTGGGTTCTCGATCATGGGACGTATGGTGAAGTACGCCGTGTCCGGAGCCAGTCCGATCTCCACACTCACGCGAGGCCGGGCGTCGGTGGTATCCCTGACGGTCACCGTCGCCCCCTTAGACGAACTCTCCACCGAGTAGCTCCACGGCACTCCCCACTCGTACCCATGTTCGTTGACGGGAAACGCCCACTCCA
>DATKVP010000377.1:0-4418 GCA_035530015.1 Anaerolineae bacterium
ATGACCAGGACCGCTGAACAGTTGCTGGCTGAACGCACCAAGCGCATCAAAGATGCCTATGCACTCGGGGTACCGGATCGCGTGCCTATCTACTTGAACTTTGGGTACATGCTGGCTCGCCTGGGCGGGATCACCTACCAGGAGTTGGAGCGCGACTCTGAGACGGCTCAGGCTCTTGTGGAGGAGTACGCGCTTCACTTCGAGCCAGACATTGTGTCGGGCCTGGGGTTCTCCCCGCTCCCGAGCACGACGTTGGGCGACAGGCAGACCAAGTGGGCCGGCCACGGGCTGGACCCCAACGGCACTTTCCAGTTTGTCGAAGGCGAGTACATGAAGGCAGAGGAGTACGACGCCTTCTTGGATGATGCCACCGACTTCACCCTGCGGACCTTCTTGCCGAGGGTCTATTCCGCGCTCGAGGGTCTGGCTCAGTTGCCGCGCATTCCAATCATGCTGCTGGGCTACCCGGCGCTGCCTAACATCGGTGTGCTCGACCAGGAAGAAGTCGCGGGTGCCTTGCAGGCCCTGTTGGAGGCCAGCAAGCATATCACTCGGCTGAGGGCATCGAGGAAGGCTTCCGCCGAGCGGATGGAGGCGCTGGGTTTTCCGATGTCGCTGAGTACCAGGTGCCTGGTGACGGCTCCGTTCGACTTTATGTCCGATACCTTGCGAGGCATGCGTGGGATTATGCTGGATATGTATCGGTGCCCCGATAAGCTGCTGGCCGCACAGGAGAAGGTGCTGCCCATGCTGGTGAACTATGCTCTCGCTACCGCTCGCCAGACTGGCAGTCCCCATTGCTTCATTCCGCTGCATCGTGGCTCGGATGGGTTCATGTCCCTGGAACAGTTCGAGATTTTCTACTGGCCTTTCTTGAAAGCAATGCTTCTCGACATGATCGAGGGCGGGGTCACTCCCCACGTGTTCTACGAGGGCAGCTACGACCAACGCCTGGAATACCTGAGAGAGTTGCCCAAGGGCAAGACTATCGGCAGGTTCGATCGCAGCGACCTGTTCAAGGTGAAAGAGGTCCTGGGCGACACGATGTGCATCATCGCAGGCTTTCCCGTCTCTTTGCTCCATGGCGGAACTCCCGCGCAGATTCGGGCGCTCACCAAGGAGTTGGTCGACGTCGTGGGCAAAGATGGGGGTTTCATCATGGGTCCGAGCGCATCCATGGCCGAGGCGGATCCCGGACTGGTCGAGGTATGGGTGCAGGCAACGAAGCAGTACGGTGTGTACTGATGGGGCGTCGGGAGCCTATCTGGCAGTTCTCTCTGAGAGATCTCATTCATGGGTTGCCGATTGCCTCGTCACAAGGCGCTTCGTTTGCGTCGTCGAAACAGCAAGAGAATCCAGCGGCCGGGAAGGAGAGGATGCTCTGTCTCTTCTCCGGGCCCGCAACCAGTCGAGACTTAGGGGCAGGTGACCATGACCGGTGAGAGAGTGGAGAGACTGAGACAGCGCCTTTCCGTAGACGAGTACCCACTTGCCATTGAGAAGATTCGGTTGCTCACGGACTCTCTCAGACAGACGGAGGGCGAACCACGGATCCTGCGAAGGGCGAAGGCTCTGGGGAACGTCCTGGACCACATAACCATCTTCATCGAAGATGACGAACTCATCGTGGGCAACGCCGCCAGCAAACCCATGGCGGTGGAGATTGATTGTGACTATGCCATATGGTCACAGGACGAAATAGACGCTCTCAAGGAGGAAGGGTTTGCGGCTTCGGTGGCGGATGAAGAGGAGCTGAGAGCACTGAACGAGTATTGGAGAGGCTGGACCCTGGTCGCCAGGTCGGGAGACCTCTTCGATGACGAGAGACTGTGGCCGTTCATTCAGGCCGGGGTAGTTCTCCCGCCGTGGAAGAGCAAAGAAGAGGGCAGTGGAGGAGGATACGCCCAAGGGGGTATGGGTTTGGGACCGGGCTTTCTCCTCTGCGGATACGACTTCGCCAAGGTACTGAATGGTGGTCTCAATCAGATTGTTGAAGAGGCTGACGAGGAGCTGGCCAACACCAGGTTCACGGCGGCCCATTCGATGGACAAGGTCTACTTCCTGAGGTCAGTCATCCTGGGCCACAGGGCGATAATCCGCTTCGCGAACAGATTCGCCAATCTGGCCGCCCAGATGGCGGCCAGCGAAGGAGATCCAAAGCGGAAGGCAGAGCTAGAACGCATAGCTGAAACGTGTCGCCGGGTACCTGCCAGCCCGGCCAGGACTTTCTATGAGGCCATGCAGTCTTTCTGGTTCATGTTCCTGATGACAACCCCGCAGACCACCGCGGCTGCCGGGCGCTTCGACCAGTACATGCACCCGTTCTACAAGAAGGACATGGACGAGGGCAGGATCACCGATCAAGAAGTGCTGGAACTGCTCCAGTGTCTGCGAATCAAGGATATGCAGGTGAACCGGACCTCGGGCAAATTGAATCGCCAGAAGAACGCAGGCTTGGCCAAGTGGCACAACTGGACCATCGGCGGTGTGACTCCCGAGGGCGATGATGCCACTAACGAGCTGACGTACCTGATTCTGGAGGCGGCGAGAGAGTGCCCGACTCCCCACCACACCATCACCGTGAGAGTGCACGAAGGGACGCCCGAAGGCTTGATGCTGAAAGCTCTGGAAGTAGTCAGCACTGGGATTGGCATGCCAGCCTTCGTGGGGGACAAGTCCTACATCGAGTTCCTGCTCAGCCATGGTGTACCGCTCAAGACTGCGCGGGACTATGTTATCACCGGATGTCTGGACGTGAATGTGGTCGGTCGGTCGCGAATCGGACCCTACGGGATGTTCATCGTCCCTCTGGTGTTCGACATCTTCATGCACAACGGGGTGGATTCCAACACCGGCCAGCAGGTGGGTCTCAGAACGGGAAGCCTGGAAGACTTCTCCAGCTTCGATGACCTGCTGGGTGCCTTCAAGAAGCAGCTCGCCTATTTCATGGGGCTGGCGGCCGAGCGGAACAACATTGAGCTGGCTGTCGCACGCACGCTGTTCCCCGACCCGGTCCGGTCCTCTCTGATGGTGGAGGCGATCAAAGAGGGCAGGGACATGTTGGATCGCACGATGCCCTTTGAGAACGGGGCGGTGCTGAATCTTGTGGGCATGGTCAATGTCGTGGACTCGTTGGCGTCGGTGAAGAAGCTCGTCTTCGAGGAAAAGAGAGTCTCCATGGCGGAGCTCCAAGAGGCGTTGGCGGCGAACTGGCAGGGGAACGGCTGCGAGGAGCTGCGGAAGATGTTTCTGGCGGCGCCCAAGTATGGGAATGATGACGACTACGTCGACTCCTTGGCCAGAGACCTCTTCCAGTTCTGGGCGGATACGGCGGCCACACTCGATACCAGGCTGGGGGGAAAGCACATACCGGCCGCCATTTCCATCACCGCGCAGGCGCCGGGCGGTGCGCTGACTGGAGCGACCCCCGATGGTCGCTATGCGGGCGAGTGCCTGGCTGACGGGACGATGTCGGCGATGAGGGGCCGGGACACTCACGGACCTACGGCGCTCATCAAGAGTGCGGCCAAGATAGATCAGGTGCCCTACCAGTCCACACTATTGAACATGAAGTTCCATCCATCGGCGCTGAAGAGCATAGAGGACCTTCGCAAGCTATCAGGCCTGATCAAGACCTACTTCAGCCTTGGGGGGAAGCATATACAGTTCAATGTAGTAGCCAAGGACACTCTCCTGGAGGCTCAGAGACATCCGGAGGAGTACCGGGACCTGGTGGTAAGGGTCGCCGGGTATAGCGCCTACTTCGCGCAATTGACCAGGGAAGTTCAGGACGAGATTATCGGTCGGACTGAGTACAGTAGGGCGTGATGAGCGGGGTGCAGATCGGTGGGTAGTCATTCACGACGGGCAACACGTCTGCATGCGGCGACGCTGACCGCAGCCGCAAAGCGCGCACCAGACATTTCCGGTGCCGGCGGCGTGCATGGTGACAGTCACTCAGACTGCGCAAGGTGCGATGCGCCATGAGGAGGCAGCGATGAACGAGGTGTAGTCAATCAAGTCAGGTCAGCAGAAAGAAAGGGAGGAAGAGATGAGAAGACGCATAAGGGCGAGGTCAAGTCAGACAAAACACAGGGAGAGAAAGATGAGACACCTGAGATCGTCACGTTCTTCCTTGGTGGCGGTAATGCTCGTTGGCATGCTGCTTCTAAGCGCGTGTGGAACGCCAGCACCGACTGCGCCGACAGCAGCGCCTCCTGAAGCCCCTACTGCCGCCCCGACCACGCCTCCAACTCCAGTTCCGACTCCGGCTCCCACAGGACCCACCGGCAGTCTGACCGTAGCCCTATCCACCTACGCGGAGGACACTTTCCTTCCCTGGAACGGGGGTGTGGCACGCCAGACGTATATGGGTCTGATCTACGAATGGCTGTTCTACACGAATGTGGAAACGCTCG
>DATKVP010000378.1:0-2265 GCA_035530015.1 Anaerolineae bacterium
CCACAGCCGTAGGTACTCAGGTGCGCCGGCGAACTCCACAATCAGAGCGATGTCCTCCACGTCACCGACCAGATCACTCCAGCCGGCTGTCAACAGGCCCTCCACAACGGACCGCGGTCCAGCCTCCACGCCCACGACGTAGCCCAGCACCTGGTACCCCTCTCCCTCAACGTAGCCGTAATCATCAGCCACCGCGTCGAGCACTCGCATGGAGAGGCGAGCGCCCTCGGGAGTGAGGCTGACGTTGATCACCCGCGCCCCACGCTCCATGAGATGATGCAGGACTGCTCTTGCCTGAGGGAGCATCTCTCCCGCCACACCGGGGTCGTAGTCCTGTGACACCAGCACCACCGCACCTGGTGGCAACTGCTCGATAGCTTGGTACATCGCTGTGGCGGAGCCACCAACAGTCATGTTTCTCTCGGACCATGTGCTGCCCAGCAATATAGGCACCACGACGGCAGCCGCGAGAATGAGGTACGTCATCCATCGCACCATGGACACAGCAAGCTTCTCTGTGCGTCGTCGCTCAGTGAGCGTCACGCCACGCCGTGCCGGTTCTCTCACCACGGCGCTGAAGAGCTCAGCACGCTCATACGCTGCACTGGCGGGCGAAACCGCTTCCAAGGGGACGGCGCGCCGGGGGATAGCCAGTATAGGCTCAATACCCAGAGTCCCGCTGATGCCCTTGAGCAGACCGGTCACCTCACCGGAAGCTTCTGCTTCCGCCGGTTCTTCAACCCCCGCTTCTTCCTCCGGCCGAAGAGCCTCCAGCCACGTGGGGATCTCCGCTGGAGCCACCCCCTCTTCGTCTGCAGCGCGCGCTGCCTCACTCAACATCTCGTCGAAGTCGGGCGGCACCTGGAGCCATTCCGGGAGCTCCCCCCGCTCGATATCCTCCCCCTCCTCGGGTTCAGCGCCCCCCTCGACAGCGAGTTCCTCGAGCTTCTTGAGCCAGGGAGGCGGCGTCTCCTCACCTGGTCCCTCAGCAACGCCGACGCCCTCGGCGATCTCGTCTTCGGCAAGGTCACCCACTGCCTCGACGCCTTCGCCCTCCGCCTCTGTGGCAGCCTCTTCCCCAGGCTTCAACGGTTCGAGAGGCACCTCGCTTGGTGAGACACCAGGTGGTATCAGACGCGCACCGCACAGCCTACACACAGTGATCCCAGGCGGATTGGACGTGTCGCACATGGGGCACGTCATCCCCTTGGGCGTCCCCAGAGGCTGCCCACACTCACCGCAGAATCTGCTGTCCGGCTTGTTGGCTGCCCCGCACTCAGGACATTCCATCACTGCGTGCTGCCTCCCTCACCGCCATAAGGACGATCGAAGCCCATCAGCACCCGGACTCCCGTAGCGATGGTTCCCAGAGCAACGCCGATGATGATTCCGCGCACTCCGGCGGTACTGGGCACGTTCAGAATCCAGTCCTTCAGCGCCGGCACGACGTCGCCCAGAACCCGTCCCACAGGAACCTGACCAATGAGCACCACAACCGCCGTCAACACGAAGGCCACCGCCTCTAGGCTGCGCAGCCTGAGGCCGCGATATGCAGCCGTGGCGACGAAGAATGCGAGGAGGGAGAAAGTGGCCGCTTGCAGGGGGAACTGGATGTAGTCGAATATCCAAACAACCGCGGAATTGTCAGGCCCCGGTATGCCGGCAACCATCACCATGAGGGCCATGGCTAGCAACGCGATGCTGTAGAACCAACCCCCTTCCCGTTTGATGATCCGCCTCAGATGGACCACCAGGACGTTCAGCAAGCCCAGAAGCAGAGCGAAGGCCACCACAATGACCGCGGACTCGAGGAAGAACCCGCCCAGGGCGTTGATATGCCTCTCGTCAAAGAAGAAATCGATCAGCATGAGCGCCCCTATGGCCATGGCCATAGCCATCGGGAGCGATCGTCTAACCCCCACCGCAACAGCGCGGCCCAGTCTCCTCATTTGGGCACCTTCCCCCTGGTCCCTTGATGTATTTGGGCAATCCGACGGGAAGTCAGGCCAGGCTTCGGACCAAAATGCCAATCAAGATGGTCAAGATGATCGCCGTTCTCAGCCAGTCCTGGGCGGCCAGACTGGCCACGTGGGCAGTCTTGCCAAGCAAGTACGCCCCCGCCGCGAAGATCTCCTCACCTATCAAGGCATGATCCGTGGATGCATAGACAAACGGCAGAATCTGGGGAGAAGTAGTCCCCCCTACCTGGTTCACCGCGTTTCGAGCGCCCACCTCGCTCATCAGCAGGAACTCATCGCTGAAGTT
>DATKVP010000379.1:0-4380 GCA_035530015.1 Anaerolineae bacterium
CAGAACCCCACGGGTGGCATGCTGACCAGGGAGGACCTGGAAGAGATAGCTGCTGTGGCCAGGGAGCACGACCTGATGGTGCTCAGCGATGAGGTCTACGAGAGGATAGTCTACGAAGGGGAGCACGTGAGCTTCCTGTCCATCCCCCATGTGCAGGATCGTACTATCCTGCTCAACGGTTTCTCAAAGACCTACGCTATGACTGGCTGGAGGCTCGGCTACGGCGTGATGCCGGAGGAGTTGGCGGTCCACATTACACGACTGATGACCAACAGCAACTCCTGTACCTCCACGTTCATTCAACATGGTGGAGTCGAAGCGCTGCGCGGCCCGCAGGACGCCCCTCGCAAGATGGTAGAGGAGTTCAGGCGCCGTCGGGATGTGATAGTGCCTGGGCTGAATGCCATCGAGGGCATCAGATGCGCGATGCCGAGGGGTGCCTTCTACGTGTTCCCCAACATAGAGGGCACCGGGATGGATGAGCGACAGTTCGCCGACTTTTGCATGGAGGAAGCAGGAGTCGCAGTGCTAGCCGGCACGTCGTTTGGAGAGCACGGCCGCGGCTTCATCCGCATGTCCTACGCGAATTCCATCGAGAATATCCAGAAGGCCCTGGCCAACATCGAGGGCGCTCTAGCTAGGCGGTGATGTTTGCTCAGGGAGAGGCAGTGGACGCCAATGCGGCCGCGATGTCTTCCCTGCTGATCTCGAAGGTCGTGAACCAGAGTTCGCCCGATTCCCGGGTGAAGTTGCGGATGATCCCCCTGGGATAGTACTGTTGTAGACTGCTCAAGTGGTGTAGATGGGACGGGAGGAGGACGTAGGCAGCGTTCTTCTCCCCCCCAGTCCGAAGCGGTACGTACTGCGCCGGGTCAAGAACGTCCGTGCCGATCATGGTGCGGGCGAGGAAGCGCATCGTGCCGTGGCGCACGTATAGCTTCGGTTCGCCCAGGAGGTAGATCTCGTAGTCATCACCCAGCGACTCGGCATATCTGGCTATGGCCGTCGCGGGCTCCCGCATGGCCCAGCCTTGAATGGTGTGGAGGTACTTGTTGAAATAGGTATCGTAGTTGAGGAAGGCGGTAACGCCCAGTGTGAGCGCCACCAGAACGCCGAGCACGGCTTTGGTGGCCTTTTTCTGTTTCCAGGCCTCAGTAAGCAGATTCAACGTCGCCGCAGCGGCCACCGCTGCAAAGATGGCGAGGACGGGAATCATTCCGACCAAGCGTGGCACGAAGGGTGCGGGGAGGGTCAGGATACCTCCAACGATGAGTGTGGTCCAGAACCAGATGAGCAGGAAGAAGTGGCGTGGGCGAAGGGCGTGGGCGAAGGAGTATCCCATCCCCAATAGGAAGAGTATCGAGGTGATGAAATCGAGCATTGGTCCCGAGTACCCGTACTGGCCACTCGTGTCGCCGCCGTAGTTGAACAGAGGCAGCACCCGTGCTGCCTGCCTGAGTAGTGTTTGTACCGCGTTGCCCGGCGGATAGGGAGTGTCCACCCAGCCCTGACTGTTCAGGGCGAAGACGTGGGTCGTTCGCGCCATGAAGTGCCAGGGGTGTTGCAGGAAGTACACCCCCATTGGTGCGAAGATCAGCGTCGCGGCGAGCCAGATAACAGCTATGCCTCGCCAGTGCTCGCGGAGGAAGCTCCGATCTGCGATGCAGGCGGAGAACAGGAACCCCAGGACGACGAAAGGGACGAGCCGGGAGGCATAGTACAGATACAGCCCAGCCCCCATGAAGAGCCCGCATGCGGCAAAATCCCACCACTTGCGGGAGCGAAGCCCCCGGAAAAGGAAGTAGAAGGTCGTTACTTCGAAGAGTGTGGTTTGGGTGTAGTTGATCCCCAGGCGGTTGAGGGCGATGAAGGGATGGCAGACCGCAAGCAGGAAGGTGGCTATGAGGGCGGTGGTCCTGTTGAATAGCATCCGCGTCAGGAAGTAGAAGGGGACAAGAGTAAGTGTACCCACTAGCACCGAACTCATGCGCAGGCCGTACACAGTCTCGCCGAAGATCCTCATGCTGACGGCATGCCAGGCGAAGCTCAGCATGGGGAGATGATACCAGCCCACGGAGATCAGACTCCCCACCTCCCCATGTAGCAGCTGGAGTGCCTGCATCCCCGACTCCCCTTCGTCGCCGTGGAAGCCCGGCGGGATGAGAGCCACGCGATAGGCTTGCAGGACGAAAGCCAGGGACAGTATGCCAAGCAGGAGTATCAGCTCCCAGGGAGTGCGGGACTCAACTCTTCGCAGACGCGTCTCGAATCGGTTTCCGATGGCCGGTACGAACAGGATCACAACAACTGCGTACAGAGGAATCGCAGCGCGGAAGGAGGACAGGGTGTCTAGCACCAGTCCCGCGCCTACGAGGGTGACGAGGAGAATGATGCTGGTGAATGTGTCACCTCGGCGGGACGTGTGCCTTCGCTGAAGGAACGGCGAGAGGAGGACCAGGAAGCCCATCGCGATGAGGCAGCCGGCCACCAACCTTGTGGACCCCGCCAGGCTCGACTGTGCGAGGGTACCCACGACGAGGGCGATGATGGCCAGGGATGGGCGATCCACCGATCGCAGGCCGCGCGCTATCTCGTGGAGGAGAACGCTTGCTCTTGGGCGCAAAGGCTTCAACTCTTGGAGTACAGTTCGGGCTTCAACACCCCTACGAAGGGAAGATTGCGGTAGATCTGACCGTAGTCGAGACCGTAGCCGACGACGAATCTGTCGGGTATGGTGAACCCCAGGTAGTCAAGGGGGATGTCCAGCACTCTGCGGGAAGGCTTGTTCAGCAGGGTGCACACTTTGATGCTAGCCGGGCCCCGAGTCCTCAGGTTGTCGATGATGTAGTTGAGGGTGCGACCGGTATCGACAATATCCTCTACTATCAGGACGTGGCGTCCCTGGACGTTCCGGTCGAGATCCATGAGGATGCGCACGACGCCGCTGGACTCGGTGGCGTCTCCATAGCTGGAGACAGCCATGAAGTCTATCTCCACGGGGAGCTGTATCTCCCTCATCAGATCGGCGAGAAACATCAGGCCACCCTTGAGAACGCAGATCAGAAGGAGGTCCTTTCCCTCGTAGTCCTCAGTGATCTGGCGACCTAGTTCCTCGGTCTTCTCTCGTATTTGCTTGTAAGTGATGAGTACCTCGCCTACATCATTCTCCATGGGACCTCCTTGCTGGGAAGTTATTCAGGCGAGCGGGGTGTGGGCAGAGTGCACGGTTGAGTCTACTCAGCGTCCAGCATCGACGAATAGGGCTCGCCTGCACCGCATCGTGTTTGTCGACGATTAAAGCACAGGTGGAAGCCTCGGTCAAGCGTAGGACTTGGGAAGCATGGGACAGGCCTATGGTGAGATGCAAGTAGTCTGCAGCAGAGGAGGGCCAGGGTGGCTGCCGAACGAAGGTGCTGCGGCGGGCCATGCGAGCACGCGCGGTGATTGATGCCCATTCGTGCCTGTGGTAGAATGGCAGCAGTCGCCTTTGGGAGGGGACTCAGCATAGAGGACGGAGCAAGAAGGAGTTAGACATGGACATGGTTCTCGAGCAACTCAGTGGGCTGGCACTTCAGGCTGCTGATTTCGTGCCCAGGCTCATTGTCGCCATTGTCGTCTTTCTGGTGTCTCTACTCGCGGCAAGGCTGGCTGGGCGCAGTGTCAGGAAAGCGACCGCCGATGTGGATGAAGAGATAGCGAGGCTGCTGGCCAGACTGGCCAAGGTGGCTACGGTTGTGGTGGGCACGATTGTCGCGCTAGATCAGGTCGACTTCGATGTTACGGGCTTTGTCGCTGGCCTGGGACTGGTTGGTTTCACGCTGGGCTTCGCCTTCCAGGATATTGCCAAGAACTTGATGGCAGGGATCTTGCTCTTGATACAGCAGCCCTTCGAGATAGGTGACGTCATCGAGGTGGCGGATCGCACAGGCACAGTGACGGATGTAGATATCCGTGCCACTACCATCAAGGCCTGGGACGGGCAGCAGGTCATCGTTCCTAACGCCGATGTATATACCAGTCCCATCATCAACTACTCCACATACCCGCAGAGACGGGTTGTGCTGGGGATTGGAGTGGGATACGAGGAAGACCTGACGAGGGCGCAGGAGGTGTTCCTGGAGGCGATCCGTGGCGTCGAGGGCGTCTTGGTGGATCCGGCGCCGGCCATCTACTGCAAGAATCTGGGCAGCACCGCGGTGGAGGCGGCCGCCTATTTCTGGATCGACCAGACTGAATCGGGCCTCTTTGAGGTGACCTCGGAAGCTGTCAAGGCCATGAAGGATGCGGCGGCGCAGGCTAGTGTCAACCTGCCATATCCCATCCACACTATTCGTGTGCGTCAGCTGACCGATGAAGAGCCGCTCTGAGACTAGCCGGTCT
>DATKVP010000380.1:0-3970 GCA_035530015.1 Anaerolineae bacterium
CAGTGGCATCAAGAATCTCAGTCTGGCCGCCCACATCCTGATCAATCCCGATCTGGGAAGGGCAGATTTCGACTGGTTCGACAACTCGCTCAAGGTCTTGCAGAGCGGAACCGACCTCACCTTCAAGTACGAGAGCGATGGCCAGGCCAGGGAGTTCGACACGATGGAGGCCTACTTCCTTCCGGAGGAAGAGAGGAAGGCCCACGCCACCAAGATCGGAGACGTCATCTACTACAAGACCCTGCAGTGCACGAAGCACGCCAGGGAGTATATGCGCAGGGGCATCCCGGTCCGCTTCGGTCAGAGCGCCCATAGATGAGTGGAGCACAGGCCCGACAGTCCAGCCTCTTCGAGCCAGGCTCTGAGCAGACATCCTACACGTGGGTCGGATAGCGCAACCGTGTGCAGGGGCCGGTTCTCCTCGGTATCGACCTCCGGGCTACACAGCGCTTGCCTCCTGGGAGAATCTGCGCCCCGGTGTATCTCGTGCTCCGCATCCGCGGGAGCTCGTCCCGGCAGCGCAACCAGGGGGGCGACTCCCTGCCTCGGCGTCTATCCTTCGAAGAGGCTTCGAGCCTCGGCAGTGTTTCCGCCGCGTGAGGGGAAGTCTCGCCGCACGCGGCAATCCCGGCCTCGCGCCCAAGGCCGCCAACTTCGGTGGAGGAATTACTGATGACACATCCTAGCTACCGCCCGGGCGGTGTCAACCCAGCCCTCGTCACGCCCTTCACAA
Organism: Anaerolineae bacterium; assembly: GCA_035530015.1. GTDB lineage: Bacteria > Chloroflexota > Anaerolineae > UBA7937 > B3-Chlor > JAUVXJ01. The sequence continues at coordinate 734 of DATKVP010000380.1, forward strand.
GAGATGACACGATAGACGAAGAGGCGCTTCGCAGGCTGGTGCGCTTCGTACGGCCGCACGTTGACGGAATCGTGCCTGGTGGCACGACCGGCGAGTTCGTCAATATGTCGCACGAGGAACGTCGCAGGCTCCTGGAAATCTGTGTGCAAGAAGTTGGAGACGAGATCCCGGTCATTGCTGGCACCGGCGCAGCCTCGACACGCGAGGCGATCGAGCTGGCACGTGACGCCGAGGAAGCCGGCGCCACTGCCTGCCTGGTCGTCACACCTTACTACCTGCACCCCTCAGACAAGGGAATCTACCAGCACTTCTACGAAGTAGCTAAGTCCGTGGACCTGCCCATCATCGTATACAACATCCCCCAGACAGTGGATGCCTTCACGCCACGCGAGGTGCTGGAGGACCTGAGCGAGATAGACAACATCGTAGGGCTCAAGGATTCCTCAGGCAACCTGCCGTACATGATGGAAGTCCTGGAGATGACTCAAGGACGCCTGGATGTCCTCGTCGGCCACGATGAGGTAGTCCTGCCAGCCCTGGCTGCTGGCTGCAGTGGTATGATCCTGGCCAGCGCCCAGGTCTTCCCCGAGGTCTGGCAGCAGGTGCTCCGATTGGTGAGAGAGGGCGATGTTGACGGTGCCCGCCAGGCTCAGAGGAAAGTACAGAAACTGGCCCGTATCTTCGTCCGCCACGGCGGCGGAGTCGCAGTAAAGGCAGCCCTCAACATGATGGGTGTCAAGGTGGGGCGACCTCGCCGTCCGCTCAAGGCTGTGGGCGGTGCCCTGATCCATGAAACGAGGGCAGAGATCCAACTGGAACTGGAGAAGCTGGGCAAGATACAGCCGCAGGAAATCGACTGGACCATGCCCAAGGGTCCCCTCGAGGACAGGTTCAACGACATCGGCATCGCGGCCAATAGCATCGAGGACCGTCGCATTCGCCTGGGGACAGGTACCGAAGGCCAGGACTCCGAGAGAACGGGCATCGACTTGGTGGTAGGCCCCAAGAGCGGCCCCATCGGTCTAGCCTACGCTCGCCAGCTGACCCACCCCAGACATGGCTATGAGGCTTTGACCACCATCGCCGAGCCGAATCTGATGGTCAGGCCTTCCACGTTGATCGTGCCTACCATCGAGTTGGTGAACCTGCGCCAGGCCAGCATGGTCTACGGACCCACTCAGGCTGCTGCGGCCAAGGCGATCATGGACAACGTCGAAGAGGGGACCATCCCGACACAAGATCTGGACAGTGCGGTGATGATCGCCAAGGCCACCGTCCACCCGAGGGCGCTGGATCGACACCAACTCTATGCCAACGTTCACAAAGCCATGTACAAGGCCATCAGAATGGCATACGGCTATAAGAATCCCAGTTGAGAGCCTATCAGGAGGCACCATGAGAGAATGCAAGGTGGAACAAAACGCGGCCAGGTGCGCTTGCACCTATCCCGGGTGTAGCCGGAAAGGCATCTGCTGCGAATGCATCCGATATCACTGGGACCACAGCGAACTTCCCGGGTGTTTGTTCCCACCGGAGGTAGAAAAGACCTACGATCGCTCCCTCGAACGCTTTCTCGCCATCCACAGCAAGCGGTAGCACCGAGGCCTCACAGCGTGGCCTAGCGCGCACCTCGAGCTGTCCATTCTAGAATGCAGGAGGCAATCGTTATGGCTGGCAAACCAGACTGGCTGAGGGGGATCATGCCGGCATTGGTCACCCCTTTCACCGCTGAAGAGGACATAGACGAACAAGGACTGCGTCGCCTCATACGGCACGTGCTGCCCCACGTAGACGCCCTCGTCCCCGTAGGCACCACGGGTGAGTTTGTCTACCTGTCCGAGGAAGAGAAGCGACACCTCATCGACGTCACCATCGACGAGGCGGGCGGGCGAGTGCCGGTGATAGCCGGCACGGGCTGCACCAGCACCAGGGATACCGTGGCTTTGACAGAGTACGCCAGGGATGCTGGGGCAGCCGCTGCCCTGGTGGTAGCCCCCTTCTACCTCAAGCCCACATTCAACGAAGTATACGAGCACTACGAGGCGGTCTCGAAGGTGGGCATGCCGATCATCTTGTACAACATCCCCCAGTGTGCCGGAACCCACTACAGGTGGTGGACGGCCGAGGGCATGGCCTATCTGGACAATGTGATCGGCATCAAGGATTCCAGCGGGGACGTCCCCTTTCTGATGGCCCTTTTCGAGAAGCTCAAGGGGCAGATCGCCATCCTCTGTGGCCATGACGAGATCGTGATGGCCGCTCTCGCGGCAGGAGCCGATGGCGCCATCCTGGCTACGGCGAATCTGATCCCAGACATCTGGCAGGAGATCTACTCCCACGTCCAAGAAGGCAGGATCTCAGAGGCACAGGAGCGACAAAGGGACATCCAGCGACTGGTACGTATCGTGGCCCGTTGCGGCTCCACGCAGGCTGTCAAAGAGGGCCTTCGTATGATGGGTGTCCACGTGGGTGACTCCCGCCATCCCATCATGCCCGGCGGCGCCTTCCGTCGAGAAGACCAAGACGAACTACGTCTCCAACTCGAGGAACTGGGGAAGATCCCGCAGCGCAGCATCCAGTACGATCTTGGCCAGGGCAAGAAAGTGGAAAGCGCCGTGCACGCCACACCGCAAACGCCCAAGTCGGTGACCGACTTCACCATGCTGGTGGGAGAAGGATATGCGGGCCCACCGGACTTCGAGGTCGCGCACGTGGACCTTCTCATTGGGCTGAGAGATGGACCCGTGGGCACGGCGTTGGAGGAGGCCCTTGGCAGACCCGAACCCGAAAATCCGTCGGGCAAGGACCTCACCGAGTTGAAGATCATCTTCCAGCGGCCGCGTACTCTCCTGGTGCCCACGGTGACCGTTCGCACCAAGAGGCAGGCCCGTCTTTTCTACGAGAATGCGGTGGAAGGCATCATCATGGCCCTCCAGTCCAGCCTGGCCGACGGTTTTCTCCCGGAGGGCGCCTTGGACGATCTGGTACTGATCGTCAACGCCTTCGTCCACCCGTCAGCCGCCAACCGCCGCCGGATAGCCATCAACAATTACAAGGCGATGCGCGCCGCTATCCGCAAGGCCATCGAAGGCCGCCCCACCGTGGACGAGCTGCTGCACGAAAAGGAAGCAGCGCGCCATCCGCTGCGCTACGCGCCATAACCGGACATGGAGACGCGACACTGAGTGCTTGGGCTGGGAGAAGGAATTCCGCCGCTGTAGCATAGATAGGAGGCGA
>DATKVP010000381.1:0-2996 GCA_035530015.1 Anaerolineae bacterium
AAGACCACTACCGCCATCAACCTGGCAGCCTACCTGGCTACCAAGGGGAAGAGACTGCTTCTGGTAGACATTGATCCCCAGGCCAACGCCACCAGCAGTCTGGGCGTAGACAAGAACCACCTTCGCCTCTCTATCTACGAGGCTCTCATCCAGCAGGTGCCGCTCAGCCAGATCATTATGCCCATCGAGAAGGCCCGACTGGAGCTGGCCCCCTCAGCGCCGGCCCTGGCTGGCGCCACGGTGGAATTGATACGTATGCCTGACAGAGCCCACCTTCTGAGCAAAGCCCTGGACGCGCTGGACGAGCAGTACGACTACATTTTCATTGACTCGCCCCCGAGCCTGGGCATCCTGACGGTCAACGCCCTGACAGCTACTGAGGGCGTCATCATCCCGGTGCAGTGCGAGTACCTCTCCCTGGAAGGCTTGGGACAACTGGTCCATAGCATCAACCTTGTCCGAAGCGAGCTCAATCCCCAGTTAAAGATCGCCGGACTGGTCATGACTATGTATGACGTTCGCACCAAGCTCGCCCAGCAAGTGGTAGATGAGGTCCGCAAGTACTTCGCTGGGAAGGTGTTCACCACCATCATTCCACGCAATGTCCGCCTCAGCGAGGCTCCCAGCTACGGGGAGACCATCCTCAACTACGCACCAAAATCCAGTGGCGCCCTGGCCTATATGGCGCTGGCCAAAGAGTTCCTGCTAAGAACTGACCACACAGGAGGTAGCTAGATGCCCGGAGAGAGACGCGGCCTGGGCAAGGGGCTGGAGGCCCTGATCCCCTCCACTCCCGGCGTGAACGAGGTCGCGATAGACAGCATCATCCCCAACCCGAGGCAGCCCCGTCAGACGCTCGATCCCGAGGCCCTTCAAGAACTGGCGACCTCCATCCGCGAGCAGGGCCTGGTCCAACCACTTGTGGTGACAGAGGCAGAGGAGGGATACCAGCTCCTGGTCGGCGAGCGGCGTTGGCGCGCGGCTAGGCTGGCCGGGCTGGACGTCGTGCCCGTGGTGGTCCGTGACGTCACTCCCCAGCAGATGCTGGAGCTAGCCCTGGTCGAAAACCTGCAAAGAGAAGACTTGAACCCCCTGGAGACTGCGTCGGCCTACCAACAACTCGTGGATGAGTTCGGCCTGACTCAGCAGCAAGTCGCAGACAAGGTGGGGAAGAACCGCGTCACGGTGACCAACACCCTGCGCCTCTTGAAGCTCCCTACGCAGGTGAAAGAAGCGCTCCTCCAGGGAGAGATCACCGAGGGACATGCCCGGGCCATGCTGCGCCTGCCATCACAGAAGGACCAGTTGGACGTGCTCGAGGCCGTGCTCAAGGGCGCATTGAGCGTCCGTCAGACCGAACAGTTGGTTCGGCGCCTGGCCGAGGAGCCAAAGCACAAACCCAAACTGGCCAAGAAGCCACCGGAACTGACGGCGCTCGAGGACGACTTCCGCCAGGCCCTGGGCACCAAGGTGAACCTCTCCCGCGGCAGCAAAGGAGGCAGGCTGGTCATCTACTTCTACTCCGAGGAGGAGTTGCAGGCGATTCATGACCTCATAGTGGGCAAATGACCTGCCTCGTCGAAAAACCCCTTCCCCCCCCGGAATCGCCTCGCCCCTTCTGAGCGGCATCACCCCGGGCAGATTCCCTACGGCAACACTTCCATGGGATTCAGCAGCCAGCTTCCTCGACTCACTTCGAAGTGCAGATGGGATCCGGTGGAACGACCGGTGCTACCCATTCGTCCGATCATCTCGCCCCTCGCCACGTGCTCACCGGCACGAACGTACGATGCACTCAAGTGCCCGTAGAGCGTTTGGTAGCCATCCGCATGGCGGATCACTACCATGCGCCCGTAACCGGGATATTCGGTGTCGCCAGCCACAACTACCTCGCCAGCAGCAGCAGCGTAGATCGCCACGCCAATCGGTGCGGCCACGTCTATCGCATGGTGGCACGCCCAGGAACGCTGGCTGATGCGTCCGCTCGCGGGCCATCTGAGGGAGATCTCCCCTGCCTGTCCATCCCCGAGACTGAACTGCTGGTTCGCATACACCATCTGGAGACCAGACCGGCACTCGCTGCCCAGTACCTCGGATACCATGGCCAGCGCATCGCTGATCAGCATGCCTATCAGGCCCAGGGAGCCAAGCACCAGCAGTGCTATCAGGACCAGGACAAGCGCGTACTCGATCATGCCTTGCCCGTTCTCGCCCCGGCCATGCGCACTCACGGTGGATCCCATACCGTCATTTGTCCTTTTTTCAGTTCTGTGTCCATGGACTGGTCCCGTCGGGTACAGGGTGAAAGATGCTTCGAAGCTCAGCCGCGCACTCCTCGGTCGCAAACGCCACCACCTTGTCCCCGGCTCCCAGGACGGTGTCACCATGTGGGATGACAACCTTCCTTCCCCGCTGCACCGATACCACGATGCAGTTCTCCGGCAAGCGCATCTCCCGCAGCTTCCGGCCCATCACCGGCGACTTGAGGCCAATCTCGATCTCCACGAACTGAGTGTCACCTAACTTGCCCAACCTCAGTCGCTCTGCTCGCTGCTGTGCGTCCAGCCGACGCAGGATACCCACGTTGTACGCTCGGATGACATCGTGTCGATGTAGCATCCCCAGCAGCCGATGCGGATTGTTTCTGTCGACGACGGGCAGTCTTCCCACGTCGCGAACGCCCAACCTCTTCAGAGCCACCCACAGAGCGTCCTCCGGATAGACGGTGAGGGGTGGAGACGCCGCGATGTCTTCCACAGCCAGATCCCCGATGTCCCCACGGTGCATCGCCTCCTCCAGATCTCTGTGAGTCACCACTCCGTAGAGGTCTCCTTTCTCGTCAACGACCGGGAAGCCGTGGTGTCGAGTGCGGTCGAATCGTTGCGCCAGATCCCCCACGCTCATCGTCGAGGATACTATATCCAGGTCCGCGACTGGCATCATCGCCTCCTTGACAAAGACCCCCTGCATCACGTCAATGTCTCGACCCAGCGCCA
>DATKVP010000382.1:0-41058 GCA_035530015.1 Anaerolineae bacterium
TACCGGACACCGCTGGATTGAGATGATCACGAAGAAGCTGCGGGTAGAGGCGTTCGACGCGGTGGGGATGCAGTATCCCTTGCCGGCTCGAAATGGCCGTCTGAGCAAATGCTTCCAGGGCGGGGAGGACCTGGGGCTGTCGTTCGACCTGGACCGGGATCCCCGGATCGACTACCGCGACGTGGCGTATGGGAACACTGTGGTCGTGCGGCGGGGGCTGAACGCGGTCTGGAAGGGGGAGATGCGGCAGATCACGCAGGGGAAGGAGTCACTGACGGTAGGGTGCGTGGGGCAGTGGATCCACCTGGATGATAAGAACTGCGGGGGCCAGGGACGTCTGTGGTGCGAAGCCAGGTACAAAAAGTGGGAACCGATGACGCGCAACAAGGATTCATCGTGTTGGTCGGAATCCTTCAACATGAACAACAGCGGCCAATTGTACATAGCCCCGAGGAAAGGCGAAACCTTTAGCATGACCGGGCCCTATGGGGAATACTACTTTTACTCTCCATATGCCAACATCGTGAGGGTGTCATTTGACTACGATTTCGTGGACCCGGACAGTTGGGTGATTGTGCTTTATCGGACTGTGGGCGACCCTTGGAACATCGGTGCGGACACACTTGAGTGGCTAGTCAACGCCACCGGGTCGGGCGTGAAGGACATCACGCTCACAGGCAATAGCCAATTCATCCGGTTTCGAATGTACTACGCACAGGCAGCCGCGGTCTACAACCTCGATACGGGCATCTGTCGGGCCAACATCTCCAACCTCCGCATCTGGGGCCAGGCCACGGAGAGCCCCAGCGTGATCCACGTGGCGGAGGACGCGATCGACCAGGTGGAGGCGGCCAGCCCCATCGATGCCAGCCACGACCTGGTGCAGGAGCAGTTGGCGGTGCGGGATACGTTCACGGATGCGAATGGGGTACTGTTGGCGAACCACCAGCCGGACGTGGACGCACTGAGGGGCGGGTGGACGGTAGTAGTCGGTGGCTATGACATCCAGGGGAACCAGGCCAATTGCACCGCGCTAGGGGGCGCTCCGTTAGTTGAAGCTGTGGCTGTGGCTGATTCGGGTCTCTCGGATGGGATCGTAGCGTGTGATATTCCGATTCTGGCCGCAGGCACTCATGCCATCGGAATCGTCTTTCGTTATCAGGACGCGAACAATTTCTGGATCTGGCAGATTCACAGCAATGGGAACGCCTATCTGGGGTACATCCAGGCGGGCGCCTGGATTGCAGTGAGCACTCTGACCCTGGGCATGGAGCGAAGTTATTGGTATCACCTGATGGTGAAAATGAGGGCGGACCGGATCGATTGCTACATCGGCGGAATCTGGAGAACGGGTACGAACAACGCCCTCTTCCAGACTGAGACGGAACATGGGATTAGAGATAGTTCGTCAACTGGGGGTAGACATGACAATTTCGAGGTCTACCAGGCGTTACCTCTGTGGCCACTATTCTACGAGGACGGGGAGAGCTGCTACGCAGCACTGAAGGATGCAGCGTCATTCGGAGATTGGGATTACCGAGCGCTCGGTTGGGGCGTGGAGACAGGCGGCGATCGGGTCTATCTCAGGGAGGCGGACCGGGAGAGCGTGAGATACGTGATCCCGGCACAGTATTGCCGGCAGCTCTCCTCGAGGGGCGAGACGCAGAGGGGCTTTTACTCGTCGGGGTGGGCGAAATACATCGACGAGGAGGGGATGCAGCGGTTCACCGTGCCATATTACGTGCACGTGACGAACGATGGGCTGGAAGTGAACACCACGGCGACGGGGGACGATCTGGCCAGCGTGGTATATGGCGTGGATCGGGATCACGTGTTCGATTTCGGCCGGGTGGATGAGGGGCTGGCGGTAGAGTATCTGCAGCAGGCGCTGAGGGAGAGCGGCCATCCACAGGTGAAGGCCTCGATCGAGGTGTATGGCCCGGTGCAGGATCTACACCGCGGAGGGGCCTTGATCGAGCCGGTGGAGATGGAGATGGGGTATCTGGTGAGGATACCGTATTTCAGGGCCACGGAGGCGCAGGGGGGCGGGGGAGTGGACCTGCGAGATTATGATACCACGCTATTGATGGTGGGGCTGGATGTGGACCTGGAGGGGGGAACGGCGAGGCTGATCCCGGAGGGCGCGCAAGAGGATCTGGAGAGGATCATCAAGTATGCCAGGGCCTTTGTGCAGAAGGAGGAGACGGAGCACATCGCCAAGAGAAGCCGGGTGATAGGGGGATAGAGTGGACCATGATGGGCTGGTCAAGGAGGCGGAGGGCATAGCCGCGAAGCTAACGGCGGGGGAGCGATCGGAGCAGGGATACATCTGGGCATACGTGGCCAACCATGAGCTGCGGATGGTGATCGAGAAACTAGCGGCTCTCACGAAGCTGGTCTGGGGGATCCTGCTGGCGCTGGTGCTGACTCTGGGCAGCGCGGTGATAGGGATGGTCTTCAAGGTGCTGACGGGATAGGAGAGGGAGATGAGACCGGGGCTGCATCTATCGAATGTTTCACCCATTACGCCGGCCGACGTGGACATCGTTCGCCGGTGGACTCCGCTCAGCGCGCTGCTGGCGATGAACAACATCGTGGAGGACAACGATGAGATAGTGAAGCTCGTCGCGCTGTGGGAGCTGGCGGGCCGGCCGCTGCTGATCCTGCGGAAGTATTTCAATCCAGAGTGGGGGTTGAAACCCGGGAAGTGGGGCCTCCATGCGATAGAATCGACGATCATGGCCAGGCGGTGCATAGCCCTGGGGGTGCCTCCCGGGCGGATCGCGCATAAGCCCTTCAACGAACCGAACATGCCTACCTGGGCGCTGAATGAGCCATTTGGGGAGGGGTTCGGAGATAAGCCGGAACAGATTGAGCGGTTCGGTCAGGCGCTCAATACGTTCATCGATGTGGCCAAGAACGAAGAGCCCGAGATCCTGATCGGGGGCCCGCACCTGACCATAGGCAATCATGATGTGCGGTTCCCCAATGACGCGGAGGGGCGATACTACTATGGGCCCAACTCGCTGTGCCAGGATGCGCTGGATCGCCTGGATCTGCACTTCGTGCACCTCTATGGCTTCAGGCAGGGGCAATACAAGGATCCGGCGCATGGGCTGCGCTTCCTGGAGTACGAGAAGTACTTCTCGGGCAAGCCGATCTACATCGTGGAGGGCTGCTACGGAATCCAAGGGCCGAATGGGGAGGCGATCGACCCTTCGCAGAACAAGGTGAGGGGAGAGGACACCGTAGCCTACCTGCGGATGCTGGATCAGCACCCCCAGGTGAAGGGGATCACACTATGGATCTTCGGCTGGACGGGGTGGCAGGATCACCGGCACTCAGACGATGCGGGTCCTGGCTCTCACCGGCCGGTCGTATTCTACGTGGAGGATTATTGCAAGAATGAACCGGGGCCGGGGCCGGATCCTGACCCGGGCCCCGACCCAGATCCAGGGCCGGATCCTCAGCCACAACCGGAGGTGAAGATGAGAGCATACAGGGCAGACGGAAGTGAGATCGAGCCGGCGGAGCTCCTCCAGGAGTACGCGATGAGCATCGAACCCTGCGAGGGACCTGGATTCAGGGTTGTGGAGCTGCGGGAACGGTGCGAGAGCAACACCTGCGACGTCCACGTGAAGGGCATGGGCGGGGAGCTCCTGGTGGGGCAGGCGGTGCGCTGGGGTTGGCCGGGGACGGAGATCAGCCAGGGTACGGGCTACGATGGCCGGGTGGGGTTCGTGATGGGCAAAGATTCCTACTACAACCCCGCAGACGGCCCGGGCCCCCACTGGGTGGCAGTCGCTGGAACCTCCGAGCTGGTGAGCGGGATCGGGATGATCCCCGGGACGGTGCACTGTACGGTGAACGTGATCTTCCAGTATCTGGAGACGGCGCCCGAACCGCAACCAGAGCCATCACCGGACCCGGAGCCGGGACCAGACCCGGAACTTGACATCGATGTACCCTATAGGTTTCTGACGGGCGTAAACAGGCGCCTGGAGCGTCACGGCCTTCCTCCGATCGTAGATCTGAGAGAACAGGTGAAGGCGATCAGCCGGCTGGGCGAGATCCCGAAACGTGAGTTTGGGATGATCACTACGATCATGGGCCATCACACGGGTTCAAATGCAGCTCAGACACCGATGGGGATCGTCCATGACCACATCGAGAATCGCGGCTGGCCGACGGTGGGGTATCACCTGCTGGTGGGTTGGCAGGGCGAGACATACTTCCTGGCGCCTTTCGCGTGGGAGATCCACGACGTTGGCGCCCACCTGAACCCAGAGACGATCGGCATTGCGGCGATGGGCAATTTCACATCGGGCTATCCCAGCGATACGCAACTACTGGCCGTGCGGCTGCTGATCGAGGAGGTCTGGCAGTTTCTGGGCCAGGGCTGGGGGAAGTGCCGCCGGACCTATCTGCTGCCGCATAGCCATTTGACATACGTGAAGGATGGTCAACCATGGCGGACGGCCTGCCCGGGTAAGCTGAAGGACGCGCTGATCTGGGAGGGCGAGTGGCCGATGCTGCCCTTTCGGCGAGAGCCGGCTGGTGAGTGAGTGGATGGACACGTTTGAGGCGAGGGCGCTGGAGAGACGGATCGAGGGGGAGACATCGATCGAGTTAAACGTGGAGGAGAAGAACGGAAAAGAGGAGGTGTGAGGTGGGAATACTAGCAGCAGTGGCGTTTGTGGCGTTCGTGGGAGAGAAGTTCGCCGAGCGAACTGTGAAGATGATCGTCAAGGCGATCTCTCCATATTTCGCCGACAAGGTGAATCAGGACCTCGCCGACCTGCTGGAGGCAGTGGTGTGTGCGATACCAGGATTCGCCCTGAGTCTGTTGGCGGGGCTTGATCTGTTCCCCGCCGTAGGGTTGCCCCTGGCTGGATCGAGCGGCCTTTGGATCACGGCACTCGGCGCTGGATTCGGCAGCAACCTGATTCACGAGATCGTGGGCGCGATCCCTGATGGTACGACTATCAACTGGGCGCTGTATGAGATGGGAAGCGCGCTGGAGAAGGAGCGGAAGGACCCTGACGTTTGATGAGTTGGAGACCCGAGAGGGTCGCGTTAGTTTTTCTCCTCCCCCGAGCCCCCTGGGCGTCAAGCCTGGGGGGTTTCGGGTTTGGGGTGGCTCGCAGTGGTTCTCGAAGCGGCGCAGCGGGCGCGAAATCAATGCGAGAGGGCGATGGATTGCGAGCCCTGGCGGACTTCGACGCGGAGGCCGATGCGGCGCAGGAGTACCTTGACGCGACGCGCGACCTCGGGGTCATGCCAGTGGGCGCGTAGATAGTCCAGGCCCGGAGCCATGCCCGTCTCGAGGGTGACGCTGAGGACGTCAGGATCCAGGCGAGGGCGACGCTCCTGGATCTGCTGTAGAGATGCGTCCAGGACCTCGATGTCGTCCTCGAGGCGCCGCCGGTGCTCGTAGTATTCGTACCGCCCCAGCAACCCATCTTCGTAGTCGCGGGCCCAGCGGTCCAACGCGGCTCGCTTGCTTTGCCGTGCCCTCTCCAGCTCTGCTTCCCGCTCCTCGTCCGCCTGTAGCTGATCCCCCATCATGGCTGCCATGTCATTCGCCAGGAGGTCGGGCCGCGTAGCCCGATCGTAGAGCCATTGGAGCACGGCCTGGTCGAGGAGGTCCATACGGATCGTGTTTCTCCGTGTGGGGCGGTCGCATTCAGAGCGCGGGGTGCGACAGATGAAATAGCGATAGACGTGCTCTCCCGAACTGGTGACGGTGGCAGACATGCGTTGCCCACAATAGCCGCAATAGATCGAACCGCTGAGGGGGTAGCGCCGGAGGGGAGCGTGGCCGTTCTCCCGGGCATCGAGTTCGAGCTGGGCGGCCTCCCACGTTTCCTCAGAGATGAGGGCCTGGTGGAGTCCAGCGCCGGTGATCCATTCTGAGCGATCGCGGAACCTGTGACCTGACTCATCGATGCGGTGATAGCCGATGGTGCCCATGTAGAAGGGGTTGCGGAGGATGTATTTGATGCCATAGAAGGAGCGGGGATACCGACCCGAGGCCACGGTAGGGACCTGCTCCTGGATATGGCTGATAGGGACGCCATCCAGGAGCCAGTCGAACATCTGGCGGACTACAGGGGCCTCCGGCTCGTAGATCTGACAGATGCCCTCGGCCCCGAGCCGGTATCCATAAGGGATCATGTTGGCGTGGTAGCCGTCTCTGGCGCGACGTCGCATCCCCGTTCGATGACGGGCCCGGATCTCTGCGGTCTCATCCTGGGCCTTGGCCCTCTCCACGGAGCGCATCCAGATCGAGGCGCGATCGGTGTGCTGGGCGAACTCCTCTGGATCCAGGATCCGCGTGGGCATAGTCAGTGAGTGGACCTGGACATTGTAGGAGGCGAGATACTCCTCCACCTGGGCGATGAGGGCATCGGTGCGCCCCAGGCGGTCGCGTCCTCGGCAGATGAGGAGGTCAATACTACCCGAACGGGCTAGAGACATCACCTCTGTGTACACAGGCATCTCGGCCGCAGCGTCGGCCAGGAAGATGTAGCTGCGGGAGTGGCCACCTACGACGAGAGGCTCGTGGACCTCATGCCAGCCCTCGTTGCGGGCGACGAGCTCGCGGGCGGAGTCGAGTTGAGAGGGGATGGAATCCTTCTCTTCGGAGGCCTGCGGTTTGGAGGAGACGGCCGCCCAGATGATACATCTCATAGTGCTACCGCGCGCTCGGTATTCACGGGGTGAGCTGGGGGACGTACCAGAGCAGGGCGCAACCGCAGATGAAGATGATGATCACAAAGACGATAGCGGTAGAGCAATTGAAGGGGGCTCCTGATTTCTGAGGCTGCTCAGTGGTCATGATCCCTCCCTATACGCTTCCTGAGCTTCAGCGGCCTTCTTCAGCTCGTGGCCTCGTTCCGCATCGACGAGGGCCTGGGCCATCCAGATGAGTTGATCCAGTGCTTCTCGGCGCGTGTGATGCGCCCTGATCTGGCGGATGGTATCTATGAGTCGCTGTTCCCTGGGCATAAGGACCCCCAGGGAGGGCAGCGGGTGCTTCCAGCCGGCGGCCTCCATCAAGTAGTCAGTAGTGACATTCAGTGCATCAGCTATCCGCGCAAGAACGCGAGCGTTGATTGTCTCATGAACATCGCGCTCGATCTTGCTCAGATGAGACTGATCGATCCCGCTTCGGAGAGCCAACTGTCCTTGTGACCAACCGCGTTCTTCGCGGAGCTGTCGAAGTGTGGGTCCTAGTGTCATAGGTCGCTCCGCCCTAGTTTCAATCATTATACCAGGTCTAACGGGAAGAGTGCTCATTAAAGAGTGCGTCTAACCTTAAAATATTCCACAGATACTTGACAACAGGAAAGAAAGTCTGTATACTGTTTCCTAGAGGCAAGGGAAGAGTTACCAAACATGAGTGCTATCAACATTGTGGCGAGACTCAGGGAGAAACAGGAGGAACTCGGCAGCACCCAGGCAGAGCTGGCGGAGATGCTGGATGTCAGCGAGGGCACGATTAGCCGTGTCTACTCCGGGCGGAGGAACCCCGGAAGGGCGGTGATCATGGGGATGCTGAAGGTATGGCCGGATGTGTTCAGCGAGAACGGAGGAGGCGATGAAGAGCCGGAGGGCGACGGAGGTAGTGGGGACGCTGGCGATGATCGCGCTGGTGATCCTGACGGCGACGGAGATAGTGGGGATGCTGGCGATGATCGCGCTGGCGCTCCTGTGGCTCTGCGGGCTGCTGGGGCTCCCGCTGCCGTTGGGACAGTAGAGTGACGATAGACGGGTTCACGATCACGGCGCAGGCCTCGGACGAGGAGATCGGCCGGGCGTTCCTGCGCCTGCTGCTTTCTCTGGGAGGAGAAACCGATGAGACCCACCAACCTGAGCATGAGCAACTTCATGCCCTACGCCGACGCCGAGCTGGATCTGAGCTCGCTACACCTGGCGTGTCTGGCCGGCGAGAACGGCCACGGCAAGTCGGCGATCATCGACGCCATCACCTGGGCGTTGTGGGGCAAGGCACGGGCCCGGCGGGATGATGAGCTGATCCGCCTGGGCGAAGAGCAGATGGAGGTCCGCCTGGACTTCCTCCTCGGTGACCAGCGATACCGAGTGATCCGCCAGAGGGACAGCTCAGGCCGGGGCAACTCCACGCTGGAGTTCCAGGTGGGGGGCAATGGGCAGTGGAGCGCGCTCTCGGGCAGCGCCATCAGGGAGACGCAGACGATCATCAACGAGACGCTCTCCATGGATTACGACACCTTCATCAACTCGGCGCTCTTGCTCCAGGGCCGGGCGGATGAGTTCACGAATCAACCCCCAGGGAAGCGCAAGGAGATCCTGGGGGAGATTTTACGCCTCCACGATTGGGATGATCTGGAGGAGAGGGCCAAGATCCGGGCCAGAGAGGCGCAGGGAGCGGCCAGCGCCATCGAGGCGAAGGCGCAGAGCATGGACGAGGAACTGGAGAAGCTCCCCGCCTATGAGGCTGAGCTCGAGGAGGCTTCGGAGCGAGCAGAACTGATCGGGGGTGAGATCGACGAGGCCCAGGGCAGCCTGGACCGGAAGAAGGAACAGGTCACAGAGCTATCATTCAAGCAACAGGCGCTGGCAGACGTGGAAGGGGAGGGGCGCCGGCGGAGGGAGGAACTAGAGTCGCTGCGGCGGCGGATCGAGCATCCTGGTAACCATCTCGGGGCTGATCTGGGATTGGTGCAGGATCAGATCACCGGCTACCAGAAGGAAGCAGCGGAGATCACGCAGCGGATGATCGGTTTTCATCCCGTGAAGTTGGAGTCATGCCGGGCAAAGGTGGCAGCGGTCCGGAGTGACTTGGCCGGGATGGCGGATCTGGCCGACAAGAGGAAGGCGCATGAGCAAGAGATTGGCCATCTCTCTGCAGAGAAGGCCAGCCTGACGGCCACGAATACGAGGCTACGAGAGGACATGGACGCCTTGAAGGAGGAGATGGCGCTCCTCGAGAGAGCGGGGGCCGCATGTCCTCTTTGCGATTCTGAGCTCACCGACGAACACCGCCAGGAGATTCTCTCGGGCAAGCAGGCCGAGGGCAAGGCGAAGGCGGACGAATATCGGAAGAACAAGGAGATCATCGAGGAAGATGACAACGAATTGAGCGCGTGGCAGCAGGCCCTGCGTGAGATAGAGACGGAACTCAATCGGGAGAGATTGCTCCGACAACAGGAGAGTGAAGGCGTCGCGCTAGTAGCGAAGCTAGAGGCCGAACAAGAACGCCTCGAGGAGTGGAGCGCGCAGGTAGAGAAGCTCAAAGAGTCTATCAGGGAAGCCAAGGATCGCCACGAGACCATGAAGGCCGAGCGGATCGCCGAATGGGAGGGAGAAGCGGCGAAGCTCGAGGAGACCGTCGGCGAGCTCAGGACCAAGAGCGACGCGCTGCGACTAGAGCTGGCCGGTGCGGACGAACTGACCCGAGCGATGGGGGAACTACAGGCGCAGATCCAGAGGCTGGATTTGGAGCTTAATCACGTCCGGCAGAAGGTAGGCGGGGCCCAGCAGAAGCTCGATCATTGCCAGTACCTCGAGAAGGAGAAGGCGAAGCTGGAGCAGCAGCACGCGGAGGCCTCCTCCTCCTCCTATCTCTACGAGCAGTTGAAGCTGGCCTTCGGCAAACGGGGCATCCAGGCCATGATCATCGAGACGGTGCTCCCCGAGATCGAGGAGGGCGCCAACGAGCTGCTCGGGAGGATGACGGACGGGCGGATGAGCGTCCAGTTCGAGAGCCAGAGGGAGACCAAAGCGGGCACCATCAGTGAGACGCTGGACATCCAGGTGGGAGACGAGCTCGGGACGAGGAGCTATGACCTGTTCTCGGGTGGAGAGCGGTACAGACTGGACTTCGCCATCAGGATCGCCATCTCGCAACTCCTGGCCAGGAGAGCGGGGGCGAGGCTGGAGACGTTGATCCTCGATGAGGGCTTTGGATCGCAGGACGCCGCCGGCCGTGAGAGGCTGGTGGAGGCGATCAACTCCATTCAGGGCGACTTCGGATTGGTCCTGGTGGTGACGCACATCGAGGAGTTGAAGGAGCAGTTCCCCGCGCGGATCGAGGTGGTGAAGGGCCCGGCGGGGAGCGTGGTGAGTGTGAACTGAGATGATATTCAAGCAGTGGGAGCAAGTGCTGGGGTTGACCCTACCGCTCAAGAGCCAGACGCGGCGGGTCAATTGCCCCTACGAACTCGCCGTGCAGCTATGGAAGCATGGGTGGAGCTATCCCCGGAACAATCGTAGGACTTCAGGAGGGAGTGTTTATCGTCCATATACTCCTTGGGATGAATGGCAGAAGCGACATCCGATCACCGATGCCCAGATTGCCGAGGCCAACCGCATCCTTGCTGAGCACGTCGTCACCCTTCCGGTCCAGCCGGGCCGGGGCAAGAAGTCTATGGGCCGGATACGAATAACCAAGATACGGCGGGAGAGGCTACAAGACATCAAGCCAGAAGAGTTCCGTAAGGAAGGGCTAGTCAGTGGTGCCCCGATTATGATTCTGTGGTTTATCGAACTGTGGAGCAAGATGTACCGGAAGCCCTACCGCTGGGAGGACAACCCCGATGTGTGGGTGCTGGAGTTTGAACTGGTCAAAGGGAGTGAATCATGAGAATCCTACACTTCGCTGATGCGCACACTGGTTTGGATGACTCAGGGCCCATCGATCGGCAGACAGGGCTGAGCGCGCGCTTGACGGACTACCTGGATTCGCTGGACCGGATCGCCGAGTACGTGGAAACGCAGGACATCAACGTGGTGGTCTTCTCCGGCGATGCCTTCCACGTCTGCCGGCCCACCCCCACTTTCGAGCGGGAGTTCGCCAAGAGAATCAACAGGATGGCCTCCAGTGCCCCCGTGGTCGTGCTGGTGGGCAACCATGACATGCCGGGAGCGTTCGGAAAGGCGCATCCTCTGGCGATCTACTCGGCACTCCATGTGCCGGAGGTGCATGTGGTGGACCGGCCTCAGTTGCTGCACCTGGAGACCCATGCAGGCTCGATCCAAGTCGTGGGGATCCCCTGGCCCAGCAGGCACAACGTGATGACCTCTGAGAAGGTCGCCGGTTTGCCCAAAGAGGAAGTCAACCGCCTGATCGGCGAAGCGGTGGCGGAGAGCATACAGAAGCTGGCCCGGAAGATGGACCCCGATTTGCCCTCCATCCTGGCGGCCCATCTGAGCGTCGAGGGCGGCGACATGGGCGGAGGCACGCCGGTGGGGTTGGGAACTGAGATCTCCTTGCCTCTCGAGGCGGTGGCGCTGCCACAGTTTGACTACGTGGCCCTGGGCCACCTCCACAAATACCAATCGCTGAACGACAGCCCGCCCGTGGTGTATGCCGGCAGCATCGAGAGGAACGACTTCGGCGAGGAGCACGAGGAGAAGGGCTTCGTGGTAGTGGAGTTGGGGAACGGGGACGAGGATGATCTGCTCGAGGGGGCATTCACCAGCGTGGAGTTCGTGCCCCTGCCGGCGAGGAAGTTCGTGACCATCCAGGTCTCTCTTGATGGTACGGATCCCACCCAGGCGGTGCTCCAGGCGATCGGGGAGCGGCAGATCGAGGACGCGATAGTGAGGGTGATCATCGAGGGCACGGCGGAGCAAGCGGCGCTGCTGGATGAGACGCAGGTGCAGCGGGCGCTGAAGCCGGCCCTGCGCCAGGCGGTGAACAAGAGGATCGAGCGGGAGACCAGGACGCGCCTCGAGGGGATGAGCTATCAGGAGATGAGTCCCTATGCTCTGCTGGGGGCATATCTGGAGAGCAACGGGAAGGGGCCGGAGGAGTGTGAGGCGCTGATGAAGGCGGCAGAGGAGTTGATGATGGAGGTGGCGGCATGAGCTGCGAGATCGAGGGCTACTGCGAGAACTGTAGACGGATTGTGAGTTGTGGCCAGTTGAAAGGTGAAGACAGTCTCTTCACGATTTGTCTGAGTTGTGGCGCGCTCATCATGTCTCAGCCCGTAGATAAGTTCACGAAGCTAGAGCAGAGGATCAGGGAGTTGGAAGAGTTCGCGGAGGAGCTGAAACAAAGGGAGGAGAAGGATGTCTAACATAGTCCAGCAGATCGTGGAGCGGGGAATGGAGGAGAAACAGGGCAAGCCCAATTGCTCACGCTGTGCCGATGAAGACCATTGCCTGATTGCCTTCATGGGTCCAGCGATCAAGATCAAGCCCAGCTACGTTGCAGCTCCTGGCTGTGGCCGGTTCGAGCCCAAGAGATATGATGCGGGGGAGGAGGACGATGCAGATCAAGGGTCTGAGAAAGGTTAAGCGGTTCAAAATCATCGGGCGGATCGGCCTGGGGATCACCGTGCCTGTCCTGGACAAAAAGACGGGGCAGCAGGTGATCAGGGATGGGGAGCCGGTGACCATGCCGCAGTCCACCGATCATTTCGTTGTGCCCCCAGAAGTGGCTGAGGTCCTGCGCGACAGCACGCCCAAGGCGATGCGGATCCACTTCGAGAGAGACAGCCTGGATGACGTGTTCCCCACCGGCCTGATGCAGTTCCGGGGCAACGGCGATCTGATCTGCATGGGCGATGGCGAGAGGGTCACCTTCCGCCGGCACATCGCTTCCGATCACTCCACCGAGACGGTGGTCTACGAGAGGGTCGCGCGTTGGGATCGGATCGAGGAGCTGGGCCTGCTGGAGGAGAAGAAGTGGGCCGACGAGAAGAACGGCTACGGCACCACCGAGCGGATCGGAACGAACGCGATCAAGTGTCTCTACATGGATTGCCCGCGGTACAAGGCGCTGCTCTGCAAACCCACCGGGAAGCTCAGGTTCTGCATCGAGGGCGTCACCACGCGCCAAGGGTATTACCAAATGACCGTCCACTTCAACCCCATGAGAGAGATCATCACTCAGCTCGACGATGGCCGGCAGCGGATCAGGAACCACACTGGCCGGGCCACCATCGTCTGGCCCGCGAAGTGGCGGCTGAAGCTCACGGGGCCCACAGAGCAATGGATGAATGTCAGGAAGGGCGGGCAGACCGAGAAGCGCCTGATCAAAAACATCTACACGCCCGAGCTGGAGCTGGATCCTCTGTGGCTGGAGGACCTCGAGGCGGGCCGGGTGGAGTTTCCCCAGATGGAGACGCTGACGGACACCGACGTCTGGGGTCCGCAAGAGGAAGAGTTGGACAAGAGCCTTCTCGATCCAGAGCCGTTCGTGGAGAGCAGCAACGACGAAGAGGATGATCTGCCGTTCTGAGATAGTAGCGGGCGGGAAGTGAGATATGGCCTGGCCTAAGCACGTCGGACAGGTGATTCAACTGCTGGAGGATGGAATCTATGTCATCATCGAACTCCGGGGATACCTCGAAGCCAAGGCTGGCGACGGTGATACGCGGGCAGCCCAATATGCGGGCCGACTGGAGGGAGTCCAGAACCTCTTCAAGCTCATCCGGCAGCAGCAGTATGAACAGATTGGACTCTTCGGGCCCGAAGAACACAGCAAAGCCAAAGAGTGATCTCCGCATCCCCTGGGATGAGCAGGGCTCGCTGGCCATGGTCTACAGCCTGAGCTACTTGGGGATCGATTGTCGCTTCCACGCGGACAACGGCGCGGGGGTGCTGCTGATCAGCATGGACGAGGAGCAGGATGCCCGGGTTCATACCCTGTGGGACGCGCTCAGCGATCTGAGGGTGAGATACATCGAGGCCAGACAAGAGGCCGCAGGCACGCAGCTCACGTATCTGGAGGGCGATGGTGCTGCCGAGTAGATATACGCTCTATCCCACGTCGGTGCTCAGGATGTCGGAGGTGCCGATTCACCTGCGCTGGACCTACCTGGTGCTGTACGCGCTGGCGTGGGTGCACGATTATCAGTGGCTCGACCAGACGCATCAGCAGCTCTCACAAACATTCACAGCCCTGGAGGGAGAGGAGATCAGTCCCAGGGGGATCAGACAGCGGCTTACCGACCTGGCTGGGCATGGCCTCATCGAGAGGCGGCAGGTGGGAGGTCGATACAGAACGTACCTCATGGTACGCCACGACAAGGGTGACGCCCCCAGCGTCACCTCTGAGGCGAGGGGTGACGCCCAGCAACGTCACCCTATTAAGAATAACTATGTTGTTGATGGGATTGATGTATCTGATTCACCAGAACAACAACAACATAATATTAAACAGGGTGACGTTGACGAAATCTGCGCGCTCCTCGAAGGCATAGGGGTCTGGGGGAATGTGGCCCGGCGCCTGGCGGAGCAGGAGCACGTCAGTCTGGAGTACGTGGAGCAGATCATCGCGCACCGGGCCCGGGAGGCAGGGCGGGGCAATAACCTGGGGGTGCCATGGGTGGTGAAGATGATCGGTGAGGGTTGGCAGCCCCCCCAGGAAGTGCCCGATCGATACCGCTACGTGCACGGGAAGTATGCGGAGTACGTGAAGCGATGAGAGCCAGAGAGTGCGTCCTGACCTTCGTGGAACCAGGTCTCCAGCGGCGGGTGTTCGCAGGGAAGATCGTCTGGCTGCACGTTCGGCATGGAGGCGGAATCTATGCCTACATGAACGACGTCAGGCTGGATCGGGACCTGATGAGGGACCTGGACGCCTGGGGCGTGGCGCCGTGCGTCCTGGAAGTGATGGGCCGCATGGCGATCGACGTGATCCACTACTGCTGCCGCGACGAGGATGTCACCTACGTGAGCTCGCCGGGGCAGGTGAGGCGATACGGGGAGCTGCTGCGTTGCTCGGGGCGGGGGGCGCACTGGCACCTGCCGCGGCGGTACTGGCAGAGGGTCAAGGGGATCCAGCGATACCGTTGGATCAACACGCAGATGGAGCTGGAATGGCTGGAGCCGGAGGTGGTGCGTGGCTGAGTTGGTGGGGATCCAACGATGCCTCGCTTCCGAAATCTGGGTCGGCTTTCCCGCCAAGATCATCAAGGCGGCATGTATCAAGGAATGCGGCGAAGACGAGATGGGGGAATGCTGGGGTGAGCATGGTCCGCAGCCCGGGCAACGTTATGAGTGCACCTCTTGCTACTGCGAGGCTGTGTGGACATACCCTGACGAGATAGGTTACATCGAGCCGGAGGTGGCGCGTGGCTGATCGGAGATGCGTGGTCTGCAAGAAACCGATCATAGAGGGCGACAATTCTGTGACGATGAGTGTGCCTAGCACGGGCAAGGAATGGAGTTGTCACTCAGAATGCTTCGATAGGCTGCCGAGCCTGATAGACAAGGCTCTGGCGAAGAAGGGGAGGAGACGATGATACGGGAGAACCTGAGTGACCCGATGAAACGGGCATTGCTGATGATCGGGGCGCTCTACTATCTCCAAAACATCCGCTGGGATACTTACGGTGCGCTCGTCCGGCGCGGTTTAATTGTCCGGGAGGCCCGATCTAACAAGAAAGTAATCGGCCTCACGGATGAGGGCATGAAGGCGTATTGGGATACTCTCGATGAGTTGAGGGGGAGGAGACGATGACACAGAGGATGGAGCTCTCACCGACTGAGATTGTGAGGTCCCGCTTTCAGACGAGGCAGGATGGATACCAGGGGGAGTCGTTCGAGGGGCTGGTGAGCTCCGTGAAACGCCACGGGCTGATCAACCCCCTGGGGGTGATCGTCAACGAGTCAAATGAGTTCGAGCTGGTGTACGGCCACCGCCGGCTGGAGGCGGCGCGCAAGGCGCAGCTCAAAACGCTGCCAGTGGACGTGATCGCCAGCCTGATCAGCACCGATGACGTGGCGGGTGAGTTGGACAAGATCCAGGAGATGGTGCTGGTAGACAACCTCTTCCACGAGGACCTGACAGCGCTGGAAGTTGCTCGGGGGCTCCAGGAGCTGATCAGACTACAGGGGCTCAGCCAGGAGCAGGTCGCCCAGGTCGTGGGGAAGAGCCAGCAATGGGTGAGCGACAAGCTGCGCCTGCTCGACCTGGCTGAGCCGGTGAAGAAGGCGGTCACCGGGCGCTCGGTAGAGGAGACGGTGGCGCGGCGGCTGGCCACACTGCCCGAGAACATGCAGGAGTCGGTCCTCGAGTATGTGAAGGGGAAGGCGTCGAGGGAAGCCAATGAGATCATCGGGGAGATCAAGGAGGCTACGGATCCTGAGTTCTGGGACCTGCCCGAAGACAAGCCGTGGGAGCCGGAGAAGATCAACGTCAAGGCCATGTTAGACGATTGCCTGGACCAGGTGCCCCCAGAGAAGAAGGGCGAGGCGCTAGTCAATCTGCAGGCACGCGGGCTCCTGAAGGGGCCGGGCCAGCAGTACGCCTATTCGATGGGTGGCTTCCCATCCGCGTGCGGGTTGAAGCACAAGAGCATGGGCGCATGGCAGAAGGCGCAGGAGCGGACTTGCGAGCACTGTGTGTGGCAGGGAGAGCACATACATTATCAGTGCGGCCAGGAGAGGGAGACCTGTGAATCTTGCCTCATCGAGACTGACGAGGTGAGGCTGCCGGTGCCCTGCGGGGAGACGGAGGCGGATTGCCAGGCCTGTGAGAAGGACCCGGGCTGGTGCACCGACGTGGCCTGCTACATCGAGCACTGCAAGGCGGTCTCCCGAGAGGCCGAGGCTGCGGTAGATGAGGCAGGGCTCGAGAGGGACATCGAGGCGCAAGAGGCCCTGCGGGCATTCTATGATCGGCAGACAGGAGAGGGGATCACCCGGGATCATTGGCTGGCTCAAGCCTGTGAGTATTGCGCGCTGTGGCGAGGGCCGGAGCAGCGGGATCAGTGTAACGCGGAAAAGCCGCAGCATATACAGACAGGCTTCTGGCAGAGCGAGGGGGTGACCGTGCCCCGCTGCACCGGCTTCGGGCTGAGGAATCTGGCGAGAGTGCCCGAGATCGATCAGGCGCGCTTCGAGGAGATCCTGCTCGTGGGGCTGGATGAGCTACGCCGGATGGGCAGTCTGAGGCCTCGGGGGATTTATAAGGGGGGTGAAGATGACGACTTCATCGCCACCATCAAAGAGGCTGGACTGAACAAGCGGCAGCTCGTGGCGCTCTGGATCTCCGCCATCAACTCCCGCGTCGATGGCGTTTGGGGCGGTACGGAGAGGAGCCTGATCAACCCCATCACGGGGGAGAAGACGATATGGCTTGTGATCCCCCAACAGCCGGAGGACGATGAAGACGCAGATTCCTGAAGGCTGGATCGGCTCGGTGGAGATCTCCCAGCGGATGGGGTTCTCGACGTCGTGGAATGCGATCAAACTGTGTCGCTCCCGGGGCATCGAGGAGTACCGGCATGAGAATCCCGGCGGTGGGCATCCCCTGGCGCTGTTCCGCCGCGATGAGGTGGAGGCGCTAATCAGGGAGCGGCGCCATGAGCAGTGGCTGGAGGCGCAGGGCTTGAAGAAGTGCGCCACCTGCGGAGAGTGGAAGGATCGGGAGCATCAATATTGGGGCAGAAACTCTCAGTGCATCGAATGCGCCAAGGAGACGGGCCGAAAAGACCGGCAGAAGCACCCCCGATCGAGGCGCAGTAGCACGCCGGCAGAAGATCATCCCTGGCGCCAGTCGGGGATCCACGTAGGGGCGGGGTCGGCTGGCCCGGTGGATGAGTACGTGGCCTCGGGCGGCGGCCCTTCTCCTGATGATAGTCTGCAATATGCCTGCCTGGATCGCGGTTTTGCGGTGAGGCCGTGCCTGCCAGGGAAGAAGAGGGCCACATTCTGCATCAAGTGCACGGCGGGACGATGCCAATGGCATCCGAAATTGACCCCCGGGCAGATCAGGGTGAGAGCGGGGCTGCCGGCTGAGGTCCAGGTAGAGGCTGAAGGCACATGAAGAGACCCACCATCGGCGAAGTGGCGCGCTTCATCGGGATCTCGATCGGCCGGTGGGTGCAGTTCCTGGGGCTGCTGTTGTGGGCGCTGTTACACCCGAGAGAACGCTAGAGTGCGATCGCATCTAGCAATAGGCGGGAGAGGGGTACGGTGGGCGCTCCTCCCCGCCTGGAATAATAGATCATGAATGCTGATGACATCTATCGTGCTCTTCAGAACCGCCATAAGCTGCCCGAGTGGGTGCTGGTTAGGGAACTCTGTTTGGCAACCGGGGATTATCGCTGGCGTCAGCCTGTCTTAAACCCCCCACGACTCAATCGTCGCTGGCGGTGTGATGCCATGCAGAGAATTGATGCGTTCGCAATCAACTGCTATGAATCGCAGCGCTTCATGAAGGTCGCCTACGAGATCAAGATCAGTCACAGTGACTTCATTCGTGAAAAACGTGATCCCGACAAACGTCAGGGCGCTATGGAAGTCGCCGATTACTTCTATTTCGCGGCACCCCGAGGAGTGATCGCCCCTATGGAACTGCCAACGGGCACAGGCTTGCTCGTAGTCTATGATTCGGGACGCACTGAAATCTTAGAACGAGCGCCCAGGCTACCCGCGACGCGGCTTGATTGGGCCTTCGTGGCTTCTCTGATGCGGAACGCGATGATGATGCGAAGGAAGGATCTGCCTCGAGATCGATTTGAGGACCGATGAACCTCTTCTACTACGCCACGATCATCGCCATGACCATCCTCTGGGAGGCGCCTCACCAGCCGCCCATGGGACAAGAGCTGGTGGCGCACACCATCGTCAACCGGGCGGAGATCTCCGGCATGGACATCGAGGCGGTGGTGATGCAGCGCGGGCAGTATGCCGGCTGGACGGAGCAGCGGAGGAGAGAGTGGCTGCGCTGCGCCGTCGAGGGGGAGCTGCCCTGGGGCATGGATCCGGTGGGGCACCTGCACCTGATCTGGACCGGCGATGGATGGCGTGAGGCCACGGAGGCGGACTGGTGGGCGATCTGGTGGATGAGCCTCTCGGTGCTCCTGGGGAAGGAGGAGCCGTTGGGCTTCGAGGGTGTGACGCACTTCGATAATCCTGGCTTTTGGGACGGTGGAGATCCTCCGTGGGCATGGGAGAAGGAGACGCTGGGGCGTGTGGGGGATCATGTCTTCTATAGGTGAGATGCTCAGGCGGTGGTGCAGCAAAGGAGAGCCGCCCGAGGAGCAGAAGCAGATGCGGGCGCCGGAGGGGTACGGGATGATTCTCAGGATCCCCATCGAGCGCCAGTATCCCGATGGCTCGAAATCGGGCAAGCTCTTCTGGCACATCATAGTATGGTGGAATTGAGATGACGATCTCTAACGCGATCGAGATGCCCTGGCTCAAGGACCTCTCGGTCAATCACATGAGATATGGCAGCGAGGGGGGCTACCACCGCAAAGGGGACATCCAGGGCTGGATGAACCGCCTAGCATGGGAGGTGAAGCTGCTCCAGGTGGTGAATTGGGGCTTGCCTATCACGATCATTGTCGATTGCCGCTATCCCGACAAGCGCCGGCGGGATGATCACAACCTCTACAAGGCGATCGCGGACGCGGTGGCGGAGGGGTTGGACATCGATGACCGGCACATCAGGATCAGGAGCGGGAGCGTGGAGGTGGTCCCGGACGATCCGGGGTTCACCATCACGCTGACGGATGAGGACGCGGCATGAACTGGCTACTGGTGATCTTGATTCTCTGCTATCCGGGGCTGGCCATCAAACCGGAATGGTATAGCCGTCTACGGAGCGCTGATGTCCGCGGGCACTACATGGACTCCAGGGGACGCATCGGCTGGTACAACCCCGAGACCTGGGAGATCCACATCGTCTACAGCTATGAGCAGGGCGGCCGGCCGATGCTGCGCCGGCTGTCGCATGAGGCGCACCACTACCTGGCCAGGAAGGCCAAGTTGGGCGATTGGGAGAAGTTCGCGGACCTCACGATGAAGCTGGCGCGGAGGGATCATTGCTCGGCACATCAATTGAAGACGATCAAGGGCATGATCGCCTACGGAGGGGGGTACGAGCTACATGCTGAGCTGCCCTGGATCCTGGAGGGGGAGATACCGCGGGAGCTGCAGATGTGGTATCCTTGGTTCGTGCTCAGGGAGGCGAAGGCGAAACCGTGACGGGAGCGACGTTGATTACGGCTAATGGTGAGCTGCACCTGGGGAAGCGGACCACGGCCATCGTGGAGGAATTGCTCGCCATCGCGGCCAAGATCGAGGTGCCTCGCAAGGGGAAGGTGGAGATCACCGTGGACTTCTCCAACGGCTCGCTGACGGTAGCGGTGAGAGAGGTAGGGGAGAGCAGGAGGATTGAGTGATGGACGAATGGGAACGGCAGTACCAAGCAGAGCTCGAGACATTGTTGTCAGTCGTGGCCCTGAGTGATGATTTTTGGGGGAATGTAGAGCCGAAATTCGCCGCTCAGGCGACATTTGGAGTGTATCGTCACGCAATTATGCGGTTGCCAGTGTTGCGGCAACATCTGACCCTACAGGCCGTGGATGCAAGTTGCTGGGATGGCATCAAAAGGAGATGGCTGCCTGATCGGCTCCAGCGGATTTTCATCCCGCATGTACGGTGCTTTGACATCAATGAGATCACGAGTCCGAACGGAAAGGTTACTAGATATTTGCTGCGAACGGATTATCTCACGCAGAAGGAATGGGGCGCGAAACTGAGGAGGCTAATGGCGGAGGAACATAGGGCAGAGCAGGAGGATTGAGTGAGCAACATCTCAAGGCGAGGCTTCATAGGATTCATCGGCGCGTGTATAGCAGGCCTGATCCGCATAGGCAAGACAGAGGCGGGCTTTCAGTCCATCGTAGATGAGATGGACCACCCGACCCTGCCGGATACGCTGCTCGGGTTCCCCATCGAGTGGACCGACACCAAGTTTGTCGGGAGTGAGAAGATTATCCTGTCGCCCTTGTCATGTGGCGAGGCGGAACTCGAAGCGGCGAGGATAGCGCGATGGAAAGCCTGGACAAGTCTTGACCTGCCCTGCAACAGGTGCGGCACTACTATGGTGTTTTCGTCGGGCAACCGGTCAGGCTATCGGTTCAGCAAGCTGGTTTACAAATGCCCGGATTGTGGTTGGGGGATTGAGATGCCGATCCTGTCATGCGAGATCCCGCAGGAGGATTGAATGAGCAACACTGTCAACCGTGCTGAAGTGCTCCCCTTGGTAGTCGCGGCTCTGAAGGCGTCCAGCCTCAAACCTGTCTGGTATGTGGACAACGAAATGCAGTATCAAGATGCTGCCCACAAGGTCTTGACTGAGCTACTGGACGCCGGCGCGCTTCTGCTTGAGGGGGAAGTAGAAGGTGAGTGACCCGCTTCTTTACTGTAGTGATTTCAATGCTGGCCCCTGTTGCTCAAGCTGTCACTACGATGAAGAGCTGGGCTATGCTGACATGATTGAGCTAGAGGATAGTCATGGTGCATACTGTGGGCGCGTATGCTGCGTCGTTTGGAATGAATGCCTAGAGCCTTTGTCGGATACAGAGCAGGAAGCGCTAATCGAGCGCAAGCAGCAGGAGAAGGGAGAGCAGGAGGATTGAATGACGGTATCAAGGCGAGGCTTCATGGGGCTTCTTCTCGCGTGTTTCGCAGGTCTGACGCGCATAGGCAAGACAGAGGCGGCCTTTCAACGGCTCGCAGATCAGGTGGACCACCCGACCCTGCCGGATACGCTGCTCGGTCGGCCGCTCCTATACTCCAGCAACTATGGCGAGGCGAGGGAGTCCTTCTGGAAGGAGACCCTCATGCCCTTCTACCGGGACACGCTTGGCGAGGCGGAACTCGAGGCGGCGAGGGTAGCGCGATGGAAAGCCTGGACCAGTCTTGACCTGGCTTGCAGTAGGTGCGGCGCTCCTATGGTGTTTTCATGCGTCACTCGCTCGGACGGCCATTGGTTCAGCAAGTTGGTTTACAAATGCCCGGATTGTGTTTGGCAGTTTGAGGTGCCAATCAAGACATGCGAGATCCCGCAGGAGGATTGAATGACTGAGACGGAGAAGATGGCGAAACAGATCAAGACGCTCCTCTATCTCCTGGGTGATCCGGGTGGCCGCGAGCTACTGGACAGGATGGTGGCAGCCCAGCTTGGTGAAGTTCGCAAGGCCGTGTGGATGGGCGGGGTCAAGATAAACTGTGGCAGCCTGGTCGTGACAGATGAGGACGTCACGCGATGGGATCACCTCGAGGGCAAGGAAGTGACGATGTACCTAGTGGACGAAGCCGCTTGACAGTCCACTAGATGTTGTGGTATACTGTAGGCTGACAACCAAATAAGGCTGCGAGAGCAGCCGGAACGGTTACCGTAGGAAGGGCCGTCGATCTTCCCGAAAGGGAGTCGGCGGCCTTTTTTGTTGCCACCGGGAGCGTATAGACATGGCACGAGGGAAGAAGTATTCGGATGCACAGATCGAGGTCGCCCTGCAGGCGCTCATCGAGCATGACGGCAATGCAGAGGCGGCTTCCAAGCAGACGAAGATCCCCGCCCGCACGCTCAGGGATTGGCGCGGCAAAGAGTTCGCCGATGAGTTCGCCAGGCTTCGCCGGGAAAAAAGGAAGGGCTTCATCGAGAAGGTCTGGGAGGTTGCCGGGCAGGCGCTGGAGCAACTGACGAAGAAGCTCCCTGAGATGAAGGGCAAGGACATCGCCATCACCATCGGTATCCTGGCTGATAAGGGACTGGCTGCCGGGGGCGAGGCATCGAGGAGGATCGACGTCACGAGTGCAGACAAGCCGCTGGAGGGGAGAAGTGACGACGAGCGGATTGAGCGGCTGTTCTCGATCTTTGACCAGGCAAGAGCGCGCCGAGATTCTGAGCCTAGCGACTGACTCTGTACTTTTCAAACTGCAATACCAGTATGACCCCTTGGCCTTCGTCCATGACTGTGTGAGATTCGCCGCCGGCGAACAGTTGGCCGAGTACCAAGAGGAGATCCTGGAGGAGCTGATCCCTCGCAAGAGGATTGCGGTGAGGGGCCCCCATGGCCTGGGCAAGACGGCGCTCGCGGCGTGGATCGTGCTCTGGGCGGTGCTCACAGCAGAGGATGTCAAAGTCCCGACCACGGCATCGGCGTGGCGCCAGGTCACCAAGTTTCTCTGGCCGGAGATCCACAAGTGGTCTTATCGGCTGGACTGGAACCGGGTGGGCCGGGCGGCATTCAGCAGAGACGAACTGCTCACACTCTCGCTGAAACTCTCACCAATCCGCGAGGCCTTCGGGGTGGTCTCGGACAATGCAGCTCTGATCGAGGGGGCCCATGCCCAGCGGATCGTGTACGTGTTCGATGAGGCCAAAGAGATCCCGGATCCAACCTGGGACGCAGCAGAAGGGGCGTTCGCGGGCGCTGGGGAGGATACGGGAGCAGAGGCTTACGCCTTTGCTATCTCCACCCCAGGGGCACCCGTGGGACGCTTCTATGACATCCATGCCCGGAAGCCAGGTTACGATGATTGGTGGCCCAGGCACGTCACGCTCGAGGAGGCGATCAAGGCACGGCGGATCAGCAGGGAATGGGCTGACCGCAGACGCACGCAGTGGGGGGAGAAGTCGGCGGTCTTTCTCAATCGCGTAGAAGGGGAGTTTGCCAGCTCTGAAGCGGATAGCATCATCTCCCTGAGCTGGGTGGAAGCGGCCAATGACCGCTGGCGGGAGTGGGTGGAGGCGGGGTCGCCTATGTGCCACAACGAGGATGGCACGTTGAAGCCCATGGACGTCGTGGGGGTGGACGTAGCCCGATCGGGTGAGGATCAGACCGTCCTGGCCCTGAGATACGGCCAGATCATCACTGAGATCAGGGCGTATAGCAAAGAGGACACGATGCAGACCACCGGGCGCGTGGTAGGGGTCCTTGAGGGGCATGGGGGCAAGGCCATCGTAGACGTGATCGGGATAGGCGCTGGGGTCTACGATCGTCTGAGAGAACAACAGTACGACGCGGAGCCCTTTAATGCAGCCGCGGGCTCCAAGATCAGGGATCAAAGTGGAGAATGGGGTTTCGTGAATCAACGGGCGGAGGCCTGGTGGACGCTGAGGGAGCTCCTCAGTGACCCGGAGAGCCAGGTGGCATTGCCGCCCGATGATCAGTTGACGGGGGACCTGACCGCACCGACGTGGAAGGCCGTGAGCGGAGGCAAGATCAGGGTGGAGGCCAAAGAGGACATCAAGAAACGGATCGGCCGCAGCACTGACTACGGGGACGGTGTAGTGCAAGCGTTCTGGCCCGGCGCGCCCAAGGCGTACTACTAATGGGATTGAGAGACAGGCTGCAACTAGCGGCATGGGCACTGTTCAACAGCAAGGGCATCTCGGGCCTGGACATGCTGATGGGCGCCGATGCCAAGAGCTGGTTCCCCAAGACCGATTTCAACCGCCTCTCTGCCGAGGGCTACGAGTACAACGCGGTGGTCTATGCCTGTGTGAATGAGCGGGCCACGTCCACCTCCGAGCCCAGGGTGGTAGTAGAGACCAAGGATCGCAAAGGCGAATGGCAGGAGAAACCGGATCACTCGATGGCGCGGCTGCTCGACAGGCCAAACGTGGAGATGAGCCAGTACGACTTCTTCTTCACCACTGTGATGTATCTGGACATCGCGGGGAACGCCTTCTGGGAGAAGGAGCGGAGCAAGGCGGGCAGAGTAGTGGGGCTCTGGCCCATGCGGCCCGATCGCGTGGGAATCGTCGCTCTGGAGAGCAAGCCTGGCGAGAGGATCAAGCGCCGGATCGAAAGCTATACCTGGCGGTATATGGCTGATCTGATCACCCTGCCGGCCCGAAATGTGATCCAGTTCAAGCATCAGCACCCCCGGGATGATCTCTTCGGGTGGCCTCCGCTGGGATCCGCCGCGCGCCAGGGAGACACGGACAACCGCGCCACGAACTACGTGGCCAGCTTCTTCGACAACGCCGCGGTGCCGAAAGGGCTGCTCTCGGTCAAGGGGCGCATCGATGACGCCGAAGAGAAGCGACTGAAGAAGCGCATTCATGCTCAGTTCACAGGTCAGGGCGGATGGCACGATACGCTGATCCTGGGAGAGGGCTCCACGTGGACCGAGCTGGCCGAGACCTTCAAGGACATGGACTTCCCCAATCTCCGCAAGATGACGGAGAGCCGGATCTGCATGGTCTTCCAGGTGCCGCCAATCCTCATCGGTGCGTTCGTGGGTTTGGAGCACGCTACATACAGCAACTATGGCGAGGCCAGGGAGAGCTTCTGGAAGGAGACGCTGATGCCCTTCTACCGGAAGCTCCAAGACACGCTCAATCGGGGCCTGGCGCCGGAGTTTGGGCCGGACGTGCGGATGAGGTTCGACTTCTCGACGGTGATGGCCCTCCAGGAGGACAAGAATCAGATCTGGACTCGGGCCAGGGAGGCGGCCACTGCCGGCTTCATCACTGTCAACGACTTCCGGGAGCAGGTGGGCTTGCCCAGGGTGCAGGATGGAGACGTCTTCCTGCGGCCAATGATGATCTCGGAGATCCCCGCGCTGGAGGAGGGGCAGCAGAAGGCGCTCCAGATCAGCTCGCCAGAGACGAAGATGGCCAGCAAGCTCGACGAGGAGAAGCTGGAGGTCTACTACAAGGCCTTCGACATGGTGGCCCGGGCCTGGGAGGCACAGTTCCGCCGCAAGGCACAGCAGCTATTCGCGGAGGAGCTGGCGCAGATCCTGGCCATTCTCCGCAAGGAGGGCAAGGCCTCGATCGAAGGGCTGGCGTTTGCGGGGTTCCTGGATGCGGTGATCGCCTTCCTCATTGGTCGAAACGGCCAGCAGGGGGCTTGGGCGCAGGGCTTCTTCCCACTGTTCGAGGGGCTGATGGAGAGCCAGGCGGAGAACGTGGCCGGCGCGCTGGGCATCGCCTGGGACATCGCCTCTCCGGAGGCGCAGGAGTTCATCCGGGGATACACGATCAAGTTCGCCGACACGGTGGTGCCCACTACCGAGCGCGCGGTGAGGGAGCTGGTGGGGCAGGCGCAGGAGGAGGGGTGGTCGGTGCCCCGGCTGCGCGAGGAGATCACTGAGCGGTTCACTGAGTTCGATGAACAGCGGGCGAACGCCATCGCCAGATCGGAGACCATCAGGAGCTCCAACGCCGGGACGCATGAGGCCTGGAGATCGGCGGGGATAGAGAGGACGCAGTGGTATGCGAGTATCGATGGCCGGCAGTGTCCCTTCTGCGAGGACCTATACATCAAATACGGCCCGGGGACGCCGGGCATCTCGATCACAGAGAACTATGTCAATCTGGGGGATACGCTGACGGTGGATGCGGGCGATGGGAAGAGCAAGAGCATGACGGTCACTTATACGGACGTCGCCTATCCCCCCCTGCACGCGCTTTGACGGTGCACGATCCTGGCCGTGAGCCAGTAGGAGGCGAACATGCAACAGTCTGGACAGGACTACAAGCAAAACCGCGACTTCCATCTGAACGGGATGCACCGCAAGACCTTCGTAGAGACGGCAATCATCGACTACGACGCCGATGCTCGAAACTCAAGCGCCGTGGACCTGCGTGGTTACGGCCTCCTCGGCCTGATCGTGCCCGTGATAGACAATGCGGCGATCACATTCTACGTGTCGGACACCGAGGCCGGGACTTACGTGCAGGTGCAAAACGCGACGCCCGCAGCGGTGACGATCGCGGCCAGCGTGGGAACCATCGCCATCGACAGCACGGTGCTGGCAGCGCTGTCGGGCTACCGTTGGGTGAAGGTCCAGACGGGGGCTGACCAGACGGCGGATCGCACCTTCCTGTGGATCCTGAAGGGGTAGGGGGTTGATATGGAGATCGAGCGGAAGAGCTTCCCGTTTGAGCTGGAGGAGAAGGGCCTGGATCCGGAGGCCAGGACGATCAAGGGGTACGCTGCGATCACGGGCAACGTAGATGATTGGGGCGACATCATCGATCGGGGCGCGTTCAAAAAGACGCTCCAGGAGCAAGGGTCCCGGGTGAAGGTGTACTACATTCACGACTTCTGGGAGCCGATTGGCAAGCCGCTGGAGATGAAGGAGGTGCCCAGGAAGCAGCTCCCTACGCGGATCCAGGAGGCCTTCCCCGACGCCACGGGCGGGCTATTCGTGCACTTCTACATCAGCGAGACGAGCAGGGGCAACGATGCGCTGACGCTGGCCAGGGATGGTGTGCTCGACGAGATGAGCATCGGGTTCCGCTCTATCAAGGACGACGAGGAGGAGCGTGATGATGGAAGCCTGGTGCGCCACCTCAAGGAGATCTCGCTGCTGGACGTCTCCCTCGTACCGCTGGCGGCCAATGCGGGGGCGCTGGTGACGGACGTAAAGCTGGCGGAGATAGCCCAGGAGCTCCAGAAGCGGATGGGGTCCATGGGCAGAGATGTGGCCCTGGAGAAGCTGGCCGGCCTCCTCGCGGCCGAAGAGAAGGTCGAGGAGACGGAGGATTACATCGAGATCCCGGTGCAGGATGCGGGCGATTTCGTGGATGACAGCTTCCGCACCATCACTCTGAGCGAGGATGAAGGGATCCAGGAGGTGATCGGCAAACTGAAGAGCGACCCCGACGGGCCCACCCACGTCCAGAAGTACCGCTTCGACAAGGAGAAGGGCTGGACGATGGCGAAGGCCAAGGCCTGGGTGGAAGAGCACGAGGAAGACGACAAGGCGCTGGCCGCGGAAGTACCGCCGGCTGAGGACACCGGCGACGCGGTGAAGGCGCTGGCGAGGGCCAAGCTGCAGGAGGCCCTCATGCGAGGAGAGGAGTTGGAAGCGCGAATGCGCTAGGCAAGCAATCAGGTCACGACGCTACGGGTAGCCGGAGCCGGTCTTGGGATCACTCCACTACGGCGAGGCGGAAGGCCAGGGTCTTCCGACGAGCATGGCAAGGGACCGCCAGACCATGGTGGAGGTGAACGAAAGTGGGAAACGAAATCGATCCTAGAGTGCAGAAGATCCTGGAAGAGGCTCATGCCGTCAATCAGAAGGGCATTGAGCTCTATACGGCTATCGTGGCAGGGGACCGCGGCATCGAGGACATGCCACAGGCCGACGCCTGGCTCGACGAAGCGAAGAAGAAGGCGGACGGCGCGCACAGGTTTGAGGGCGGGCTGGAGCTGAACGCCTATCTGAACGACGGCGAAGGCTCCCTCACGGCGGGGACCGTGGAGGTCTTGACACCCGGCAAGATCAAGGGTGGCAATGGACACGGAGCCGGCGATGGAGATCGTTACTGGCGCGACAGTGGGCATTTCGGGATGGCCGTGCTGGCCGCTGGGGACCTGGACCTGGAGCGCAAGCTGCGGAGCCAGGGCCTGGTGAACGAGGAGGACATCGCTCACCTGTACGAGCGGCAGAAGGAGACCAAGACCCTCATGCAGGAGGGGTTGGGGGCCTCCGGTGGCTTCCTGGTGGAAGTGCCGTATCTGGCCGAGCTGTTCATGAAGGCGTGGGAGGGCTCGATTGTGCGCCGTCGCGCTCGGGTGATCCCGATGGGGACGCGGCAGATTCAGATGCCAACCATCGACCAGACGATCACCCCGGCCAACCAGAAGTCGGCCTTCTTCGGCGGCGTCAACTACCAATGGATCGAGGAGGGCGAGAGCAAGCCCGAATTGGAGTTGAAGTTCAAGCTGGTCACCCTCACGGTGCACGAGCTGGCGGGCTACCTGCCGGTGACGAACAACCTGATCGAGGACTCGGCCATCAGTATCAACGGCATCTTGAACACGATGCTGCCTGCAAGTATGGCTGACGCCGAAGATTGGTGGTTTATCAACGGCAATGGCGCGGGGGTTCCGCAGGGGATCATTTCGGCCCCCTGCACCATCCAGGTTGCCAGGGCCGGGGCGACGGCCATTGCCTGGGCGGACATCAAGGCCATGGTCCACGCCTTCCAGCCCGGCGCTAACGGTGTCTGGATAGCGCACATCTGCTGCAAGGAAGAGATCATGGAGTTGCAGGACGCGGCCGGAAACGCGCTGTGGCTTGCCAACATCGTGAGCGGTATGCCTGAGCGGCTGATGGGCTACCCGATCATCTGGACTGAGAAGACCCCGAACCTGGGGACCAAGGGAGACATCGGCTTATACGATCTCTCCTACTACCTGCTCGGCGATCGCCGGGGGCCGACGTTGGAGATGAGCAAGGAGTACCTGTTCAGATACAACCAGACCGCCTTCCGGATCTCCGAAAGGGTGGATGGGCAGCCGTGGCTTTCGGCTGACGTGGACCTGCGGCCGACAGGTGCGGTGAGCATTTCGCCGTTCGTCACGCTCAATACCTACGGTGCGTAGACAATCGGGGGAGGGGTGAAAGCCCCTCCCCAGCAGGAGGCCAATATGGAGAGAGCACTGTACGAACTGGACAGGTTCGACAATGACGTGACGGCGAGCTATTTCGAGCCTCAGCTCGTAGCCGCAGGCGCGGAGCCGACTGGAGCATGGCTGAGTATGCTACCCTATGACAGGGCGATGTTCATGCTCATGGCCGGCGACTGGACCAATATCGGGGACCAGTTGGACGCGCAGGTGTACCAGGCCACGACCAACGCTGGAGCTGGCGCGAAGGTCATCGCCGGCAAGGCGATCACGACGTACACCAGCCTGGCGACGGACGAGGACAATCTCTGGTACATCCACATCGATGTGTCAGAGCTGGACGTGGACCTCTACTTTGCCTACATCCAGCTTCAGATCACCGTTTCGGCAAACGATTCGGTCTATATCGCCGCGCTGTGTGAGCGGGAGAGCCGCGTGTTCGAGCCCGTTCCTGTAATCAACGTGACTGAGATTATCGCATAGCCAGGAGGGCGAAATGCCAGAAGACAGCTTGATCGAGAGAGACCGGCACGATGGGGACGCGGTGGCTTGTTTGGTGGAGCCGCAGATCCTCGCCGCCGGCGTGACCACGACCCCAACGGTGACCATGAGGGGCTATGACCGCGTTGTGTTCTCCATCCTGGGCGGCGCGGCCAATGACGCTAACGCCACGCTGGATGTGCTGGTGCAGCAATGCACGCAGGCGAACGACGCGGGCGCCGACGACAAGAACCTTGCGG
This sequence comes from Anaerolineae bacterium, assembly GCA_035530015.1. GTDB lineage: Bacteria > Chloroflexota > Anaerolineae > UBA7937 > B3-Chlor > JAUVXJ01. The sequence continues at coordinate 29,861 of DATKVP010000382.1, forward strand.
GCCTGTATGGCAGCAAGGCGATCACCCAGGTGACGGCTGGAGCGGACTTCGCCACTCTCAATCAGAAGTGGCTGATCGAGGTGAGTACCGAGGAAATGGACGTCGATGCCTACTTCGACTTCCTCCTGCTGGAGATCACCGTGAGCGCGGACGACACCTGGTACATTGCAGTCGAGGCCCAGCGCAGCGGGGCCGATTACGAGCCAGTGGCAATCACGAACATCACTCAGGCGATAGGCACGACCGCATAATCTAAGGGGGAGAGGAGAGTATGCCAACACCTATAGAGCAACGTATATACCACGCCAAGATCGAGGAGAAGGATGGGCTGCGGGTCATCGACAACGGCACTACGCTCGTCGAGACCATAGGCCCTTGGCACACGCACATCGGGAGGCCGGGAGAGGCCGTTCATTCGACCAAGTTCTTCCCGCCCGAGCGTGTGCTGGTGCCGGAGAGCATGGCGGAGCACCTGGTAAAGGGCAACGCCGCGGTGATCCTGGGCACGGGGGCGAAGGCCAGGAAGAAAGGCCCGGCGCCGGAGAACAAGTTGCTGGTGCCCCAGGAGAACAAGGCGGACGACGACGGTTTGCTGGAGGAATAGCTTACCGGGCGCTCGGTAAACCACAAGGAGCTCGAGATGCGCGTCTTAGTGGCGACGCCGATGGTGAGAGGCGCTGTCTACCGTCAGGCTCTGGATAGCGCCTTGAGCCTGAAGTGGCCGGAGCGGCTGGATTACTTCGCACCTGTGGGCGGCGACGTGGCGGGGGATCCGCACCAGAACGTCACCGATAAGTACAACGTGGCGCGAGAGGTGATGCTGGCCGGCCCCTACGAGGCGATGCTCACGCTGGACAGTGACATCATTCCGCCGCCGGATGCCCTGATGAAGCTGGCCGCGGCAGATGCAGATGTGGCGTATGGCCTGTACGTGATGGGCCGATCGTGGCCGATCTGGAGCGCCCACGACGAAGTGGACATGACGAAGGCAACGCCCCTGAGCAAGGTGCGGACCAAGGCGGAGGCTGCCTGGGGCAAGGTCGTGGAGGTGAAGGGCATGGGCCACGGCTGCACACTGTTCCGGAGACACGTCTTGGAGCAGCTAGAATGGCGGCTGGTGGACACCCTGGACGTGTGCAGCGATTGGATCATAGGCCTGGATTGCGTCGAACAGGGATTCAGCCAGGTGTGCGATATGACGGTGATCTGCGGGCACATACGCACCGCACCGATGCTCAATGTGATGTGGCCCGACATTGAGATGGTGAACTGTTACCGTCGGGCCGCACTCCCGCCGGTGCCACTCGGCGTAGCGGGCGCGGAAAAGACCTATACCAGGGCGATGATGGCCAAGACGCTAGAGGGGTATGAGTACGACAGGGACCGCAATCAGGTTGGTATCCATCCCGGTTCCTGAGAGGGTGCAGAATGAGCCTCATACGAGTGCAGGCATTGCAGCGATTCCGGCTTAAACCGGGCGGGCCCTGGATCGCCAAAGGGGCGATCCTGCATCTGGCGCCCAGGAAGGCGCGCACGATGCAGAAGCGGGGCCACGTGGTGCCGCTGGACGACGAGACGCTCGAGGAGATGGAGCCAGGCTGGTATCCCAAAGAGGATGCTAAACCGGATCCCTGCTCCAGGTGCTGAGAAAGAAGGAGGCGACTGATGCCATACAACAAGACAAAGTGGGGAGGGGAGCGCGCCATCCCGGCCATGCCGGCGGCGGCCCTGAACAACATCGAGGATGCGCTGGAGCTGGGCTATCACGTGCTCACTGTAGGGGCCTGTGCTCAGATGATGGAGATCTTCGGCGATGTGGTGGCCTTCTGGCCCTTCTTCGAGAATGCCAGGAACAGGGCGCAGGATTTCGGCCCCAACGGCTATCACCTCTATACCGATATAGGTGCCGCCGAGGACCTGGACGCCTGGGATACAGCGCCCGAGCTCCAGGGTGTGATGAGGGCGTATGTATTCAACGGCACCGATGAGTACCTGATGGCCTTGGATCAGGACCTGTTCACAGTCGTGGCTACCAACGCGTTCAGCATGGGCATGTGGGTGAAGATGACCACTGCCGCGGACAATTGCTTCCTCTCTAAGTGGGATGAGACAAACCTGGCCGAGGCGAGGGAGTGGCTGTTCTGCACGGATAACACTGGCTACATCACGATGATCCTCTACGACGAGACGAACACCGCCCAGATCGGCAGGGAGTATCAAACGGCCCTGGGGACAGAGGGCTGGCATTACATCGTGGGCGTCTACGACGGGGGTACTGATGCTGCGAACATCGCCATCTATCTCGATGGGCTAAAGGTGGATGATGCGGATGTGGCCGACGATGCGGGCTTCGCCAGCATGGTGAATCAGGCCACGCCGGTACGGTGCGGCTCATACGAAGACGCTGCTGGTGATGAGGAATACCTGTTTGACGGTCGCGGGTGGGGGCCGTTCTTCACCCGCAAGGAATTGAGCGCGGATGAAGTCTGGAACCTGTATCAGCTCGGGCGGGCGGTATTGCACCTGCCGCTGTCTGCGGGGATGCCATAGTGAAAGGGGAGGAGAAGGTGGCACCGACAGGATCAGTCTCTGTGAACATCCGCAGGAGTAAGTGGAACTGGAAGGGCAAACTGGTCACGGCTTCATTGAAGCTGCCGAGGGTTGGGATCAGATTCGCCGGCTGGCTCTGGGATGAGTTGAAGCCACTATCGATCCAGACAGGGAGCCAACCCCCTCATTACATGACGTGGAGTGAAGTGATCACGAGGGGAACCGTGCAATGAAGTACGTCGAGGATACCTTCATAGGGGCGGATGGAACGGACCTGAGCGCGCACGCGCCGGACATCGACCGGCCAGGGGGCGGGTACGCGGAGATCGCCGGCGATTGGGAGATCGCCTCGAACGCCGCGGGGGTGACGTCGGTGGCCAACGCCAGGGTGGTGATCCTGACAGATCTGGCCGACGGGCGCTTCAAGGTGGACGCCTCGATCGTGGCCGCGACTAAGGGGGCGTTCCTGGTATTCCGCAGCAATGCCGGATGCACCAACTACTGGCTGGCGGGGTTGGACGATACAGCGCAGCAGGTGCAGCTCCTGGTGGCCTCGGGAGGGGCCCCGGCGGTGCAGGCCTTTCGCGCTTATGCCGTGGACGAGGCCGAGACCTACGAGATCAAGGTGGTGTGCCGGGCAGATGAGATCACGGTCTACATCGACGATGCGGTCCAGATCCGCCACACCAGCGCCACCCACGAGACGGAGGAGCACGCCGGCCTATACTCCGATACGAACGTGGATGTGGCCTTCGATGATCTGGTGGCTGATGAGAGGCCGACGTGTCACTACTGCACCACGGCGGACGTGAAGAGCCGGCTGGGGGCGCAGTTTACCTCGGGGACGACCTACGACGAGGAGCTGGAGGCGGACATCGAGGAGGCGTCCCGCCTGATCGACCTGGAGAAGGGGTGGGAGGAGTGCCACTACTCCGCCTCGGACCTGGCCATGGTGACCCGGTATTATGATGGGCTGGGCGGGACCGAGCAGGAGATCGATCGCTTCCTGGACGACGCGGCTTTCGCGGTGGCCGTGGACGACGACGGTGACGGGGTGTATACGGCCTGGGTGAGGAATACCGATTACATCACCTGGCCCTACAATGTGGAGTACATCACGGAGCTCTTCCTGGCCACAGGATCCACGGTCAGCTTCACGGTGGCGCAGCGGTCCGTGCAGGTGACGGGCAGGTTGGGGGCGTATAGCGAGCCGCCGGCGGTGGTCAGGAAGGCGGCGGTGATCATGGTGGCCAAGGCGTACAAGCGCGGGATGCAGATGTTCCAGGACACGGGGGCCATCGTAGAGCTGGGGCAGTTGAAGTACGTGCTGGCCATCGATCCGGAGGTGGAGAAGATCCTGAGCGTGCTGCCCAGGAGGGTCAACTATGGCTGAGCAGCCCCTGATCATCGAGGTGGACGGTTTGGATGAGCTCCAGGAGGCGCTGAAGGAGTTCGTTGACGACTGGCAGCCCATCGCCAACCGGGCCCTGACGCCAGGATTGGCGATCCTGGTGAGCGCCGTCAAGAAAGGCGCCCGATGGGATACCGGGACGGCACGGGCCAGGGTGGGTTCGGAGATCACCAGGACAGCGGGTTCGGAGATTATCGGAAAGGTTGGCATAAGCGGTAGCGACGCTACGGAAGTCCCATATGGACCCTACGCACTGGAGTATGGCCGGCTGCCGGGGCGGATGCCACCTCCCGATCGGCTGGAGGAATGGGCTGGCCGGCACGGGATGGTGGGAGCGGGGTTTGCTATCGCCAGGGCGATCGCGGCTCGAGGGGTGAAGGCGCCCCACACCATGAGCAAGGTGGCGAAGGCCAAGGCCGGGGAAGTGGTGAAGAAGTTCGAGGAGGGGATCGTGAGAGAGCTGCGGAGGTTGAAACTGAAGGAATGACCTGCATAGTAGGGTTGGCGGAAAACAACACGGTATACATGGGCGCGGACTCTGGATCGGGATCCAGCGGGGATTGGGACATGAGGATCAGCGCAGTTCCCAAGCTGTTCCGCTCAGGGCCTTTCCTCATTGGCTATACCAGCTCGTGGAGGATGGGACAGATATTGCAGCACCATCTCCACATGGAGGAATTGGTATTGCCTGTGAGCGGATCCGATGTGCAGGAGTTCATGGTGTGCACATTCATTGAGAAAGTACGGGAAGCCCTCAAGACGTTCGCATACGCGACCAAAGAGCATAATGAGGAGACCGGCGGACAGTTTCTGGTAGGTTGCTTTGGGCATCTGTTCCACATCGAGAGCGACTATCAAGTGAACGAGGCGGCGGATGGCATGGACGCCTGTGGATGCGCTGAGAAGTTTGCTCTCGGGGCATTGTGGTCAAGTCGTGCAGAAAAACCGAGAGAACGAATAGCAAAAGCTCTGGACGCGGCTGCATACTTCAGCGGCGGGGTGCGACCACCGATGATAATCGAATCCGTGGATGATGAACGATGAGCCTACCTGCGATTCTGACGGCTAGTGCAGCGCTGGAGAATGCCAACCTGGCGGCGTTGGGGATCAAACACGCCTTCGACACGCCGCCGGAGGCGCTGACGGCCCTGCCCGTGGCGGTGCGCTTCGCGGAGGGGACGGCGCAGATGCACGCCAGCCGCAGCATGGGCAGGTATAACATCTGGAACTTTAAGATCGAGGTGCATTGGCCTCGAGGGGTGATCTGGGAGGCCGTGGCGCAGTGCTTTCCCACGATCGAGGCGTATCAGACTCTGTATAGCGCCAACTTGAGCATCAGCGCGAGCTGCGACGTGAGCGGCTTCAGGGAGCCCGCCTGCGAGGGTCCGGTGGTGCTGAGATACTCGCCCATCGATGCGACGGAGACCATCGGGGTGATCTTCTACCTTTGGGCAAAGGAAATCCTGGACGACATAACAGTAGCATTGTGAGATGAGACTATGCCAGCAGTAAAGGGAATCACAGACCTGCGGCAGATCCAGATCTGCTTCCAAACGAACTGCGCGACGCCAGGGACGGTTACCGCGCGCCTGATAGGGACGTGCGGGATCGATCGGGAGACGGGACGAGTGCTCCCGACGAACCCCATCGGCTTGATGTCGAAGAACATCATAGGCCGGGCTTATGACACCTACTACTCCGGAGTGGGCCCCCTGGCGACAGGGGAGGATGGTCTGACGTTCCAGCAGATCATTTGGTGGCTGTCCATGGGGACTGTGGGGGGCGTGGTGCCCGTACCGGCAGCCCCCGTCTATACCTGGACGTTCGCGCCGGACTTGGACGATGGGGACCTGCCGGACGTGGCTCACCTGATCTACGGGGACAACGCGGCGGAGTGGGAGGGGACCTGCGGCTTCGGCACGCAGACCAAGATCTCCGCGGCCTTCAAGGCGCCCTGGCAGATCGAGATGGATACGATCTGGCAGAACTGGGACAACGCGGGGGTGGCGTTCGAGACCATCGCTTACCCGACGCCGCTGGACACGATCCTGGGGCAGATGACGACCTTCGCGCTGGATACGACCTGCCTGTTCGGGGCCACGCCGACGGTGAGGGAGTGCGCGCTGATCGATTGGACGTTGACCATCCCTGGCTTCCACCCGAAATATTTCCAGGATGGAACGATGTACTACAACTGTTACGGCCTGGCCTCGAGGGCGCTGAGCTTCGATTTTACATTGGAGTTCGACGATTTGCTGACGAAGGCGATCGTGTGGGATGCGTACAGGGACGGGACGCCGCTGTACGTGCAGCTCGTCGCCACCGGCGGGGTGATCCCTGGGGATAGCGGGACGAACTACAGCGTGACGATCAATATGTGCCTGGAGATCAAGGATGCGAATCCGCTGGACACGCGGGATGGGAATGACATCCAGAAGTTCACAGCGGAGACAGTGTACGACGTGGACTGCGCGGATTGCGTGGAGTGGGAGATCATCGTGGTGAACGGGGAATCGACCTTGCCGGCGTGCACGTGAGATCCTTCGCTGCGCTCAGGATGACATAGAGGGAGGAGAAGATGGCAGAGGATACGTGGGAGATCGATGGCAACAGTCTGACTCTGGATGAGTACATCGTGCTGAGCCAAAACCCTGCGGTTGATCCGGCAGAATCAAAGCGGGTCCTCGGCAAACTGGTGACCAACAAAACGGCGGAGGAGCTGGGACGGGACTATACCTGGAAGGAGATCAACAGCCGTATTCGCAGCGCCATCAGGGCGGTGGACGAATCTGCCGTCCCAAAACTGACCGACACGCCCTGATCGCCTGGTCAGATGGAATCAAGGGCGTGTCGTTGCCTGAGTGGGCCACAAAATGTGCGATCGCTGATACATTCGACATGAAGCCATGGGAGGTAGGCGAGATCCCCATATTGTGGGTGCTGAGATACAGCGAATACCTGAAGTGGGCGAAGCGGAGGCGTCGTGCCTGAAGTCAATATCATCGTCAAAGCGAAGGACCAGGTAAGCAGCGTCTTCAAGAATATCAACAAGAACCTGTTTGGGTTCAATGAAAACCTGCTTCTGGCGGGCACCGTCGGCGTCGGCGCGTTGGCTGTCGTGGGCGCGGCGGCCGGCAAACTGGCCTGGGATGCAGCGCAAGTCGAGCCGACGGTGATGACCTTCGAGAACCTGACCCAAGAGATCGGTTCGACGGCCGACGAAATGCTCACCTCCCTGCGCCCTGCCACCCTGGGGATAGTTTCGGACATCGACCTGATGAAGGCCGCCAACAAGCTGATGATGATGGGGTTGGCGGAGAGTGAAGAGGAAGCGGCCAACCTGGCCGAAGCCGCGGTCAAACTGGGGATGGCCATGGGCAATGATGCGCTGCCGTCTCTGGAAGATTTCACGCTGATGCTGGCCAATCAGAGCATCCTCCGCATGGACACCTTCGGCCTCTCGTCTGGTAGAGCCAGGGAGGAGATCAACAAACTCGTAGATGAGGGGTTGTCCAAGGAAGAGGCGTTCAAGTTGGTGGTACTCGACCAGGCCAACGACCGCCTCAAGGATCTGGGCGACTTCGGCGACACAGCCAAGGTAAAGATGGGCGCGCTCCAGACCAAGTTCGGCAACGTGAAGGACGAACTAGGGGACGCCTTGTTACCCGCGTTAGAGACGCTACTCGATGATCTGATCATCCCGCTGGCCGATGCCATAGCGGATGATTTGGCCCCGGTGTTGGCGGAGACCTTGCCAGGAGCGATCGAGGCCACAGTGGGCGCTTTACAAGGCGTAGCGGATCTGCTCGGTGACATCCTGGAGGCGATTCAACGGCTTGATGAGTGGACGGCGACATACCTGGCGCCTCCCGAGCTGCGGGGCTACCAGGGTAGAACTGTGGCAGCCGGCTATGCGGAGGAGAGCTATCTGGGGCAGAGCGAGGGCGGTCGCTGGGGCCAGAGAGCGACGATTAACGTGTACGGCGTCCCCGGGGTGGCGGAGTACCTGCGGGACGTGGAGGGGCATACGGTAGCACCATGACAGAATACTTCCGGATCGAGGGCACGAATCTGATCGATTTCGACCGGCAAATGGTGTCGGCGACGGCGCCGATCTACAACCTCGGTGAAAGGCGGCCACCTCGAGATATGAGCAAGCCGATGACGCAACAGGAGATCGTGATGGCGTTGCCCAGCCTGCCGCTGGGGGTGAGAGGACATGCCCTGAACCGGGGGATGTCGATGGTCACCTTCCCCTTCGACATCCAGGCGGGGAGCGACGTGGCCATGGAGCAGGCGCTGCACGATCTGGCGCAGACGCTGAACGATGGGCAGCTCCACATCGAGAGCGAGGACGCCAGGGGCACGCAGGCGGTGGTCCATTACAAGGCGAACAACGCGGTGCAGCACTCCTACAAGACGATCTACTTCGGCCGGGTGGGAGAGGCGGGCAGCCGGGACGTGCTGGGGGCCCGGGCGAAGGCCAGCTATCTGCGGGGGCTGGAGCTGACGCTGTACATGGAGCCCAAATGGAGGCCGGAGACAAACGTGGCCTTGGGGCCCAATGAGATTTACTGCCCAGGGCTCGAGGAGGACGGGAACGCGGACGGCCTGGCGGACAACTGGAACCTGGTCAACGTGCCTACCTGCACGATGGAGAGCGCGATCGTTCTCCAGGGCTTCTACAGCCAGAAGGTCGTGACGCGCAACATGATCGGCGACGGGATTCAGGGCGATGTCTTCGTCGCCCCTGCGGGCGTGACAACCTGCATCGCCTACGCCTGGATCGCGCGGCCCGCTGCTCCTCCTTCTGACATCATCGTGGAGCTTTACGACTCGACAGCTCCTGCGGTGAGGGGATCGGCCCTATACGATACGGGAGGCTGGGATGAGGCAACAGCCAAGGATGGCGCGACTACCTTCTATCGCGTGGAGGTTGCCGTGGCCGCCGGCATTGTGCCGGCCAACAACCACAGGCTGCGGATTCGCAACACGCAAGACACGTCAACCACCTTCTACGTGGACAAGGCGTACTGGAAGTGGGACACCATCACCGTCCCCGACGAATGGTGCGATCACCCGCTGATCTACAGCCACTATGACACGACCGAGGCTCCGGCATATGAAGGGCACCAGAACTACTTCGACGTGTGCGACCTGAAGGGGACGGATGAGGCGCGGCTCCTGCTGAGAGTGGAATACGATCGGACTGCGGATCTAACCCATACGGCAGACCTGATCGTGGGCAGGAGGAGCCAGTGGGATTATCCGAGCCCAGCAACGGTTTTGGTGCGCGACATTCATTGGCTGGAGGCGGAGAACGCCACGACGCTAACCAACTGGGCCGCTGCTGCGTTGGCTAGATGTTCTGGCGGCAACTGCATTTCCAATGCGGCCAATATTGCAGGGTCGGCGCAGTACAGATTCTTCATCACTCCAGGTGCTGGTCAATATGGGTCCCAGTATATGCGGGGCCGCCATGATGTGTTCGGAGTGGTCTATACAGATGATGCTGCCAATACGCAGTATCGCTTGAGCTATACCAACATGCATGGGCAACTGACGTTCTACAATAAGTGGGTCAAGCAGCCACTGGCTTCCACATGGCAGCTAATCTACCTGGGGGAGATCAATTTCGACAAGTTCCTCAGAAGTAGCACGGTGGCGAATGATTTATACCTAACCATAGAGTATGCAAAGGATGCTGTCGATACGGTGAGCCTTGATTGCATGTGGCTACTATCTAAGACGGAACCAGAGGCAAGGCTGCATTGTGCTGAGGGTGATTGGCTAGGAATGCCGCATTACTGGGCCATGGACCGCACAGAAGACTTCGACTATGAAGAGAAAGAGTATACGCCCGTCGCCACGGTAACTGTCCTTGGAGAGCTGTGTTTGCAGGGCGATGTGATAACCTTAACTCCAAATATGGTAGTTGGACAGCGCCTCTATTTCTCCTGCGAAAGCGTAGATACCGCAGCGGCTCCTGATGAACGTGAATGGGAAGGCCATGGAGTCGGCACCGATCTGCAAATGATCGTCAATCTATCCTACTTGCCACAATATCGGTCTCCGCTGGACTAGGCATGATCACGAAGGGACTGAGGATCGAGAGCTTCACGCCGGAGGGCTTACAGTTCCCTATGCCGGCTCGAAATGGCCGGCTGAGCAAGTGCTTCCAGGGCGGGGAGGACCTGGGGCTGTCGTTCGACCTGGACCGGGATCCCCGAATCGACTACCGCGACGTGGCGTATGGGAACACTGTGGTCGTGCGGCGGGGGCTGAACGCGGTCTGGAAGGGGGAGATGCGACAGATCACGCAGGGGAAGGAGTCGCTGACGGTAGGGTGCGTGGGGCAGTGGATCCACCTGGATGATAAGAACTACGGGGGCCGAATACGGATCTGGTGCGACAACAGGTATAAGAAGTGGATCGAGATGTCAAATAATCGGGGCTTCGGCAACGGCTTCACGCCGCAACAATACGCCATGGACACGAACGATCGGCTATTCATCGCGCCGAGGAAAAACGAGAGCTTCAGGGCTGGAGCAGGGCTGGATGAAGGGTCTCACTTCTACTTTGCAGACAAGACGGTATTGTCACCTCTGCGGGACATCAGCAGAGTCTCATTTGATTACGATGTGATCTTACCGTCGGACTGGACATTCCAACTTTGGTACTGGGGCGCGGGCATCGCAGTGGTCTGGCAGGTGGTGGGCGTAACACAATCCGGCGTCAAGGATATTACTCTCCCAGGACTCTGCTATGCTTTGCAGTTCACGTTGTGGAAGGGCACTGGGCCAGCGACGTATAGTGGCAATACCGGGGTGGATTGCTACGCGGAGGTGACGAACCTCAGAGTCTGGGGCCAGACGACGGAGAGCCCCAGCGTGATCCACGTGGCGGAGGATGTGATCGACCAGGTGGAGGCGGCCAGCCCCATCGATGCCAGCCACGACCTGGTGCAGGAGCAGTTAGCGGTGCGCGATACCTTCACCGATGCGAATGGGACGCTGCTGGCGAACCACCAGCCCGACGTGGATGCGCTGAGGGGCGGGTGGACGGTGGTAGTCGGTGGCTTCGACATCCAGGGGAACCAGGCGAATTGCACGGTGCTGGCGGGCAACGAGGCACTGGCCGTGATCGACAGCGGGATGAACGATGGGATCCTGCCCCTGGATGCGGTGGTAGAACCCGCCGGGACGGAGTTCCTGGGCATCGTATTCCGGTATCAGGA
>DATKVP010000383.1:0-4252 GCA_035530015.1 Anaerolineae bacterium
CATCGCCCAGGCGGTGGCCTACATCGTGTCACCTGGAGAGGAGGTCCCGGATTCTGTCGCCCACGTGGCTCCAGCCGAGAGTGCCGTGTCCGGCGTCAGGCGTCCTGAACCTGCCGTGAGAAAGGCTGGGGCCATCGTCGCTACCCCGGCGGCCAAGCGACTTGCTCGGGACCAGGGCATAGGTCTCACTCAGGTGACGGGAACCGGTAAGAAGGGGATGGTGGTCAAAGGAGACGTTCTGGCTGCCATGGAACGGGCGGCGGAGGTTACTCAGTTGCCAGGGGAACGAGGGCCGAGACCGAAAGCGTCGCCCGCGGCGCGACGGGTGGCCCGCGAGCGCGGCATAGCACTGGAAACGGTGGTCGGGTCAGGGCCCGGGGGGCGCATCGTGGAGCAGGACGTGCTCGACTTGGTGGCGAAAGGTGTGAAGCCTGCCGTCGAAGGGGGAAAGGTGGTCGCCTTGAGCCCCATCCACAGGCTGATGGCCGAGCGTATGACCCAGAGCTTCTCCCAGACACCCCATTTCTACCTCGGCGTGGAGGTGAATGCGGCGGCGCTGGTGGAGCTGAGACAAAGGCTGGTGGACATCTGCGAGAAGAAGGCTGATGTGCGCGTCACCTTCACCGATCTGCTGATCAAGCTGGTGGCGGTCACCCTGCGTGCTCATCCCTATGCCAACGCCACCTGGGAGAACGGCAGGATTCGCCTCTTCGAAGAGGTCAACCTGGGCCTGGCTGCAGCGGTGGACGAAGGACTCGTGGTGCCGGTGATCGGTCATGCCGACCGACTGAGCCTGACAGAGATCGCAAAGGCACGGAGTATTCTGGCAGCCAAGGCCTCGCAGGGCAGGCTCTCGCTCGATGAGGTGACCGGCGGCACGTTCACCCTTACCAACCTGGGCATGCTCGGCGTGGACGTCTTCCAGGCCATCATCAATCCGCCTCAGAGCGCCATCCTGGCCACCGGCCGTATCGCTGACAGACCCGTGGTGGAGAATGGCAAGGTGGTGGCCAGGCCGACTATCCACCTCACTCTTTCCGTCGATCATCGGGTGCTGGATGGCGCGTCCGGAGCCAGGTTCCTGCAGGACCTGCGCCGTGTCATAGAGGATCCGTACGAATTCTTCCTGAAGGACGTTGTTTAGGCTTGACGTCCACGGAGTCGAGCTGACCGATAGGAGAAGGCGATGAGGCTCTACGCAGCACAGCGCAGCCCCCTGTGGGAGGTCACGAGAACCCTGGTGAACACCGCCATGGGCCGTGAGAAGGCTGACCTGGTGATCCGGGGAGGAACGCTGGTCAACGTGCACACCGCGGAGATTCTCCATGGGGTCGATGTGGCTATCAAGGCGGGACGGGTGGCTGTGGTGGGCCGGGCGGAGCACACTATCGGCGAGAAGACCGAGGTCATCGACGCGACGGGCTACTACTTGTTGCCCGGTCTGATGGAAGGACACGTCCACATCGAGAGCAGCATGATCACGCCTACTCAGTTCGCGCGAGCCGTACTCCCTCACGGCACGACGGCTGTGTTCATCGACAACCACGAACTGGCGAATGTGCTGGGCATGAAGGGTATCAGGCAGATGATGGAGGAGTCCCGGCATCTGCCGCTGAAGGTCTACCTGGCGATGCCTTCTTGCGTGCCGGCACTACCGGGCTTGGAGGACGCCGGGGCAGCCATCGGTCCGGAGGACGTAGCGGAGGCCATGAGCTGGGACTATGTGGCTGGGCTGGGGGAGATGATGAACATACCCGGCGTGCTGGCCGCCGACGAGACTGTGCACGCCATACTCCGAGCCGCACTCGAGACAGGCAAAGTGGTGACCGGGCATTACTCCATCCCCGAGACGGAGCGGGGGCTTCAGGCGTTCATCGCCTCAGGCATCAGTTCGTGCCATGAGTCCACACGCAAGGAGGACGCCCTGGCCAAGCTGCGGCTGGGGATGCATGTTATGCTGCGCGAAGGTTCTGCCTGGCACGACTTGAAGGAGACGATCAGGGCCATCACCGAGACGGGCGCGGACAGTCGCCATGCGATGATCATCACGGACGACACTCATCCCGATACTCTGATCAACGTGGGCCACATGAACCACGTCGTCAGGCGGGCCATCGAGGAGGGACTCGATCCCATGAGAGCCGTGCAGATGGCGACGGTCAACGTCGCTGAGTACTTCGGGCTGGACCACGATCTGGGAAGCATCAGCCCTGGCAAGTGCGCGGACATCATCTTCGTCGAGAACCTGGAGAAGATGAGCGTGGCGAAGGTCCTGGTTGACGGTCTCGAGGTGGCCGAGGGCGGCCGGATGCTGGTGGATCTCCCCCCGTTCGACTACCCACGTTCCTCGCGAGAATCTGTCCGCTTGCCGAGGCCGCTGCTTGCCGAGGACTTCCAGGTGCGGGCGCCCGATGGTGAAGCATCGGTCGTGGTACGGGTCATCGAGGTCTCTGAGGGACAGGTGGTGACGAAACACCTCCAGATAGAGCGACCCGTTGAGGATGGATTCGTGAACGCCTCGGTAGCTGAGGATCTGGCCAAGGTTGCTTCGGTGGAGAGACACCGGGCAACCGGGCAGGTCGGTCTGGGGTTCGTCAGGGGCTTCCACTTGGAGGCTGGGGCTGTGGCCTCCACCATCGCGCACGACAGTCACAACCTGCTCATCGTGGGCGCGAACGACGCAGATATGGCCTTCGCCGGGAACACGCTGGCGGAGGCTGGCGGCGGAATGGTGGCGGTACGGGACGGCGAGGTGCTCTCCCTCGTTCCGCTCCCCATCGCCGGATTGATGTCTCAGGAACCCGTGGAGGTGGTAGACGAGCAGGTTCGAGGTTTGGCCAGGGCCTGGAAGCTGCTGGGCTGCGACCTGGAATCGCCGTTCATGACCATGTCCATACTGGCGCTGCCGGTGATTCCTGGACTGCGTATCACCAACAGGGGCCTCGTGGACACGGTCGAGTTCACTCCCGTGGAGCTGATCGTCGGGCCATAGTCTGAAGCTCGGTTCCACCATACGGGCTGTGGCCCACTTGTTACCAGGGGGCTATTCGGCGTGGCCCAACTTCCCCTGTGCCTGTACCTTCAGAGGGCTTGACATGGGTCGTAGGCTCTCCTATACTTGCCCGTGTTCTGGGGTCGATAGTTTTCTCTCGGGATAGGAGAGCCGAGTATGCCTCTGGGTGCCCATATGTCCATCTCTGGCGGGTTGGACAAGGCCGTCGTCAGTGGGCAAGAGCTGGGGTGCGAGACGATCCAGATCTTCACCAGGAGCCCCCGGCAGTGGCGCTCTCGCGTTCTCGAGGAAGCTGAAATCGCTCTTTTCCGCCAGACGAAGGAAGAGGCGGGAATCGACCCCGTTGTTGCCCACGACTGCTATCTCATCAACCTGGCATCGCTGGAGGAAGAACTCTGGCAGAAATCGCTCAGTGTGTTCATCGAGGAACTGGGCCACTGCCAGGCGCTGGGTATCCCCTATCTGATCCTCCACCCGGGTTCCCACGTTGGCGCTGGAGAGGAGAGCGGACTGAAACAAGTGGCCAAGGCTCTCGATCGGGCGCGGAACGAGACCGAGGGGTATCGCGTAGAGGTGCTACTGGAGAACACCGCGGGGCAGGGCACGAACCTTGGCTACAGGTTCGAGCATTTGGCCACACTGCTGAGCTTGGTGCGCGACAGAAGCTGGCTCGGTGTCTGTTTCGACACCTGTCACGCCTTCACAGCAGGATACGATTTGCGGACGCGGGTTGGATATGAGGCGACCTGGCAGGAGATAGAAGAGCTAGTCGGGCTGGAGCGTCTCAAGGTCGTACACCTCAACGATGCTAAGGGGGACCTCGGCAGCAGGCTGGACCGCCACGAACACATCGGCCAGGGAATGATGGGCCTGGAGCCATTCCGCATGTTGCTCAACGACGAACGATTTCGAGATCTACCCATGGTGTTGGAGACGCCAAAAGGACCGGATCTCTCGGAAGACAGGGAGAACCTGAGGTTGCTGAGAAGCCTGATCGCGCCAGCGCGGGCAGGGCGTGCTGCGGTGAATTAGCGGAGGTCGCATGTCCCCATCAGAAAAGGGAAAACGTCTGGTGATCATAGGAGGAGTGGCGGCGGGAATGAGCGCTGCGGCTCGGGCCAGGCGTCTGGATCCAGAGCTGGAGATCGTGGCCTACGAGAGAACCGGGTACGTGTCGTACGGGTCCTGTGGGCTTCCCTACCTGATCTCTGGAGTGGTTCCCGAGGCGAGCACTCTGAT
>DATKVP010000384.1:0-3649 GCA_035530015.1 Anaerolineae bacterium
GAAGTGCCCTGCCTCTCCCCATAGCTTCCACCCGGGAGACTGGACCGGACATTGACGCCAGGGGCGCAGACCTCGGGCTTGATCTCAGACCAAGGTGAGGGGCCGCGGCTACTGAAATAGGCGACGTAATCATCACTGTCGGTCGCTCCTACCGCAAAGGATTCTGGGAAACTGGCCGGTGAACCAACCGTGTATTCTGCGGGCCCGTCGTTGCCGGCGGAAAACACGGGGAAGATGTCCGCGGCCAGTAGGGCCTGGATATCTGGGCGGAAGGTCTCCAGGTACCCGGCGCTGCTGCCCCATGAGTTGTTGACCACGTCTGGAGCATCGTCCGTACCGGGATTACCATCCGGGTCGAGCAACCATTGGAAACCGGCGTGGAGCCAACTGTCGTAGGTGTAGCCGTCGTCACGGAACGCCTTGACGGCGATCCAACGAGCGCCAGGGGCTACGCCGATAGCTGGATCTCCTGCGCCCACAATGGTGCCCATCGTGTGTGTGCCGTGGCCGTAACCGTCGTAAGGATATGTATAGCCTTCGTCTGTGGCGCAGTACCAGTTGCCAAAGTGCTTGTACAGACCGTGAGGATCGTAGCCTCGATATTGGGTCTGAAGGGCCGGATGTTGCCAGTCCACTCCAGAGTCCATATTGGCCACCACAACACCGGTGCCGTCTATACCCAGAGCTTGCCAGACCAAGTCGGCCCGTATCTTGGCGATGTTCCATTCCACCGCGGTACCTCGCTGTGGCCCGTCGGCGGACTCCTCTAGGTATAGCTTGCGGTCGGCGCGAATGACTTTCACCTCCGGGCGGCTCGCCAAGGCGAGCAGAGTCTCGCGATCACCCTCGACAGCCAGACCGTTGAAGATCCAGTAGGGGGTGTACCGCCTTACATTGCCACGTGCCTGCTGTCCGGCCAGATAGGCTCTAGCCTCGCCTTGCGAACGCTCGGAAGTGGCCTGCAAAGCTGTGATCACTGCCTGCCGACGCTCCGAAGCGCTCACCCGGCCAGCGGTGGCAGCAGCAAGATCGGCTCCTTCTTTCAGGTAAACAATGAAGGAAACTGTCTTCTCCCCTTCTGCCATCTCCCTGAGAAGAGCCGGCTCGATTCGACGCAGAATTTCCGGAGCAATGGGGGGTAGGGTTTGCCACGCCGCTAGTTCCGGGTCTGCACCCTTCACCGGGGGCAGAGGGGGGGTGGCGCCAGTCGAGGAGGGCAGAAAGGCCGTCAATAGGAACAGAATCAGGACTGGACCAAGGGCCTTCGGTCTCATCTTCTCACTTCTGTCAAGCCGTCAGCTCGTTGAGGTACATTGTAGCACGTCTTGGTGCAGAGAGGAAGTTCACCGCTCCCTGTGGGCCACTTTCGCGCCCTGTCAGTATCCTGATTTCTTTCCAGTCATGCTCCCTACTTCAATCTCAAAGACTGCTACATCCCCAGGAGCACTCTCAGGGTATTCGTAGGGATCGCCTGAGTAGTGTTTCACGATGATATTCGACGCCCTTCGTTTCTCCTCAGGGTCATCAACGATATGGGCTTTCGCGAAACCGATGACGCTACGGTATTTCATCTACCAGTTGCAGGGGCTGTCCATCCTTGTCACGTCCTGATCGACATCCAAGGGTCGCGGTCTTTTCCGCAGTTCCGGACTTAAAGATGGTCAGTGATGCGCTAAATCCCGCAGTACTGCGGCACCAGATCAGTACCCCGTCTGCTTACCGGTCAAACTCTCCACATCAACCCTGATCACCACCACCTTATCCGTCGCCCCTTCGGGATACTCGTAATCCCGATCTGAGTAGTGCGCCAGGATGACGTCCAGCGCCCTCTTCTTTTCCTCGACACCCTCTAGCAGCTGCGCCTTGCCGAAGCCGATGACGCTCCGATACTTCACTGTCCAGTCGCAGGGCACGTCTGCCCCGACATACTCCTCAGCGAGGTCCACCTCGAAGCAGACGTGGGGGTTGTCCTTGATGATCTCGATCTTCCTGCCCTCGGGGGCAGAATGAAAGTACAGGCAGTCGTCCTCGTAGCCGAAGCTCAGCGGGACCACGTAGGGCACGCCGCCATCGCACAACCCAAGCCTACAGACCGTGGCCCTCCGCAGTATCTCCTCTATCGTCTTCCTGTCCTTGATCTCTCTCTCAGCTCTCCTCACCCTGCATCACCTCTCTGTGCTACCACCACCAGTCTCCTGGCCTGTATGTCGTACGGCGCGCCGGTCAGGTCGCCGTATACCTCCACGCGCTCGAAGCCGCACTCCTTCAGCAGCCTGCAAAGCTCGGCGGCGGAGTACAACCTGGTGGTCACAGTCACCTCTCGTCGCCCCCCGTCCTTGAGGATGATCCACCGGTTGTAGACCGTACTCCAGTCCGGAGCGACCTGGCGGTCCTCCAGGATGAGCATATCATCTTCCTCTCGCCAGCCTCGCTCGCTGAAGATGCGCGCCAGGATTTCCTTGCCCATCATGTCCATCAGCAACACGCCACCTGATCTCAGCGAGCTGTAGGCTTTCTCCACCACCTCGCGGTCGTCGTCCTCGCTCTCGAAGTACCCAAAAGACGTGAAGTAGTTGATCACGGCGTCGAAGGCCTCTGGCCTGACAAAGGTCCTCATGTCCTCCTGGATGAACTCGATCTCCAGCCCTTCCTTGCTGGCCCGTCTGCGGGCCTCCTCAAGGTAAGCCGCCGTTCTATCCAGGCCCGTCACCTGGAAGCCACGCCGCGCGAGCTCCAAGGAATGCCTGCCCACCCCGCAGCAGAGGTCCAGCACCTTTGCCCCGGGGGGGAGTCCGAGTAGGGCCACCATGGCCTCCACCTCCGCTGGGGCGTTCTCCCACCGTCCCTCTGTAAAGAGCACAGGACCCGCGGTCTCCCAGAAGGAATCCCGCTCATGCCACGGTTTATCGTCTCCCATAGATGAAGCCCCTCAATAACCCTTCATCCGGGCGCAGGCACAGAGGGCCCCAGCCGGACCCTGAGTTCCCAGGCTCAGTCAACAGAGAGGCCACGGCTCCGCCACGCAGGAGCCGACGGTGCGCCTCTCGGGCGGTGGCGCGCTGCGAAGGGGGTATCCTCCCCTGAAGCTACGGGCCATACGTCTCCGCCAGATACTCCGACAGTCTATCCGCCTCCTCGTCGGTCAGCTCGGCCCCCCTGCCCCTCATGCGCCCGACCGTCGATGCCCACTCGTCAAGGGTCTTGCTTGCCGTCTTCACCCGATCCAGGTTGTGGCACTGCGTGCATCGAGCTTCGAGCAGGTCCTCGCCGCTAAGTACCACGGGACCCTCGGCCTCTTCCTCCTCGGGCATCGTTGGGGCCGGCGGTTCCTCCCCTCCGCCTGCACAGGCCACAACCAGACCCAGGAGCACCAAACCGACCACAATTACAAACAAAGACAAGTATCTCCTGCTCATTTTCGCCTCCTTTCACCACACTAAGCGGAAGTACCAGAGTGCACTTGCCCAGAAGCAGCCCAGCAGCGAGAAGCCAGCCACGCCCCCAAAAACACGCGCGTACCTCAGATACCGGCGAAACCGGCGGGCGACGACCACCTTCACCAGCAACGTCACCGCCGCCAGCGTGCCCAGAGCGGCGTGCAGGGGCACTCGCAGCGAATAGGCACCGTACGACAGATGAGTGACGCAGA
>DATKVP010000385.1:0-3724 GCA_035530015.1 Anaerolineae bacterium
CCGAGGTGACATCTACCAATGCTGCTTCCATCATCCATCCCCTGATCGACTCGGCCGTCGGGTAGCGAGCCAGGTCGGCTTCGTGGGTTCCGTCGAAGTAGTGGTACAGACCCCAGTCGTCCTTGCCGGTGTGGGGATCCATGCCGATGATAGCCAGCGTGCCGCCCGAGCGGAGGGCATGGGCGGCCTGGGAGATGAAGCCCCGCTTGTCACCAAAGTGGTGGAAGGCGTTGACACAGAAGATGAGATCGAAGACGGAGTCGGCAAAAGGCAAGCGGCCGGCTTCTCCACATAGCAGATAATCGTGCAGCTCCTGATCGGTTTGCTCCAACATCCCCGCGGAGAGATCGAGTCCGTAGACGTGTGGGGAACTCGGCCGTAGTTTCGCGACCCAGTGGCCGGTCCCGCACCCTACTTCCAGGACGCGGTTAGGGGTGGAACGGATCAGAGAGAGGAGAGTGGACGCCACGCCAGCGTACTCCAGTGCTCCATACCGCTGGTCGTATGTAGGCGCGATCTTTTCGTAGTTCACGCGGTCGTGAGACATTTTCAACACCTACAGCCCAGCCGCCCAGAGGCCTCCTGTGGAAAAATCCGCAGTTCATGGCCCCCTGGCTGTTATGTACTCCTCGTCATCGACGTTGCCGGATCTTTCTTCGACTTCCAACACTGGCCTCGGTGTCCCCCAATGTGGGCGGGTCGCCGTGGGGAGGGAGGGTATCATCACACCAATGGAGCGTCACTGGCTCCAGGGCCTCCGGGAGCCAGTGCATCCTGCCCCTGCCGGCATCGTCTGGCTAACGTGGCCCTGGGTCCTTTCTCGACCTCGTGCGAGC
The DNA here is from genome assembly GCA_035530015.1 of Anaerolineae bacterium. Taxonomy (GTDB): domain Bacteria; phylum Chloroflexota; class Anaerolineae; order UBA7937; family B3-Chlor; genus JAUVXJ01. The sequence goes on from DATKVP010000385.1 coordinate 837, forward strand.
ACGCCAACCCTGGGGCAGATCCTCAGGCTGCCAGGAAACCTTCGATGTCTGCCAGTTCCTCTTCTGAGAAGTGTAGATTGCTCAGGGTGCCAACGTTGTCCTCGATCTGGTCCACCCGGCTGGCGCCGACGAGGACCGATGTCATGGCCTGGTGACGCAGCGCCCACGCCAGGGCCATCTGCGCCAGGGTCTGCCCGCGCGCCTGTGCGAGCTTGCTGAGCTTGTGCACCCTGCTCAGCCGATCCTCCGTGATATCAGCAGGCCTGAGAAACCCGTGGGGCTTGGAGGCCCGAGAGCCTTCGGGAATGCCGGCCAGATACCTGTCGGTCAGGAGCCCTTGCGCCAGGGGGGAGAAGGCGATGCAGCCCATGCCTTCCTCCTCGAGCACAGCAAGAAGCTCGTCCTCGATCCAGCGGTTGAACATGCTGTAGGAGGGTTGATGGATCAGGCAGGGGGTGCCCAGTTCCCGCAGGATGCTGGCCGCCAGGCGCGTCTGCTCTGCATCATAGGAAGAGATGCCGACGTACAACGCCTTGCCCTGACGGACGATGTGGTCGAGGGCCGCCATACTCTCCTCCAGTGGCGTGTTGGGATCGGGGCGGTGATGGTAGAAGATGTCGACGTAGTCCAGACCCAGACGCCTCAAGCTCTGGTCAAGGCTGGCTATGAGGTATTTGCGCGAGCCCCAGTTCCCATAGGGGCCGGGCCACATGTCCCAGCCAGCTTTGGTGGAGATGATCAGTTCGTCCCTGTGCTGGGCTAGATCCTGGCGCAGGATCCGTCCAAAAGTCTCCTCCGCCGAACCCGGGGGAGGCCCGTAATTGTTCGCCAGGTCGAAGTGGGTGATGCCCAGGTCGATGGCGCGACGAACCATGGCCCGGGCGTTCTCGAAGGCATCTACCCCTCCGAAGTTGTGCCACAGCCCGAGTGAAACGGCTGGCAGCAGCAGACCGCTTCGGCCGCAGCGATTGTAGCGCATGGAGTCGTAGCGCACAGCAGACGGCAGATAGCTCATGCTTTCCTCCCTGGTTTGGATCAATCACCGTAGAGAATGTTACGGTTGTGGGTCTATTGTACATGCGGTGTGAGAGCGCCATCTTGAGCGCACAACCCGTCGTCCAACCACCCCTGCCTCAGGTAGCAGCGCTGCTCTCTGTCCGAATGGGGCCGGTTGGCCCTTGCGCTCCTCGTTGAGCCAGCGCGATGGCCCCCAGCACGCCCGCTCGGTGGCCCAACCCGGGCGGTACGATGTACTCATCGATTTGGTCCAGGATTTCCGGCGCCTGCAGGTAGCCGTTGAGCAGCTCTTGCACCTTCCGTCGCAGGAGGGGAAAGATCTGGGGTTGTTGCATGATGCCGCCCCCCATGATGATGCGCTGGGGCAGAAGGATACAGATCAGGTTCACCAAACCGAAGGCCAGGTACTCGGCCTCGAGGGGCCATGCCGGGTGATCCTCACCCAGCGTCGCGCCAGGCTGTCCCCAGCGGGCCTCCAGGGCCGGTCCAGAGGCTAATCCCTCCAGACAGTCGCCGTGGTACGGACAAGAGCCGTCAAAGGGATCGAGAGCCCGATCGTGGGGGATCCGGATGTGCCCCATCTCCGGGTGGCCCAGTCCATGGACTAGCCTGCCGTTCACCATCGCCCCGCCGCCGATGCCTGTGCCGACGGTCATGTAGACGAAATCGTGCAATCCTCGCGCGGCGCCCCATCGGTGCTCACCCAGGGCTGCCGCGTTCACGTCTGTGTCAAAGCCCACCGGCGTGCCCAGGCGCTGCCGTACGCTCCCTGCCAGATCGGTGTATGCCCAACCTGGCTTGGGCGTGCTGGTGATGTAGCCGAAGCGGGGCGATTGGGGATCCAGATCCAACGGACCAAAGGAGGCGATGCCCACCGCCGCCAGAGGTTCCTCGCGGGCTTGCTCTCGGAAGAACTGAATGACGCGCTGGATGGTTTCGGCCGGCGTCGTGGTAGGGAAACGCACCTCTGCCCGCAGGTCATCGGGGCCCGAGCCCACGGCACATACGGTCTTCGTTCCACCTGCTTCAATCCCTCCCCAGAGCGGCATCGTCTTTCTCCATTCCCCCTGGCATCCGCCGGCGGTATCTTGGCGGACGATCTGAAGTACAGCCGGTGGTTTCCAGAGTGGTGCAGATCCTCCATCCTGGCGATAGCCACTTCGAGGCGCAGTTTGACTAGCTCTGGACAGGTGGGCGTGCTCAGAGATTCGTAGTGACTGTCCGGTAAATCACTACCATGGGGGCAAAGTCGGCCGCCGGGTCCCGCCCTGGAAGGGTGAAGGCTGCTGGCAGGATCACCTCACGACCCCTCACAGATCATGGCCCCCTGGCCCTGATGTATTCCCCGACGTCCACGTTGTAGACCACTTCCTCAACGTCGATGACCAGCCACGGCGTTCCCTCGTCCAGCCAGGTGACCGACGCCACTGAGGGGATTTTCACCCCGTGGAGGGTTTCCCACTCCAGGGCCTCCAGCAGCCAGGGGGTCTTGGCTTCATCCGTGGCTTCCTTGTAGCGCATGGCCTCCATGGTCTGGATCAGCCCGGTCTCTGGATCGAAGGTGACGGTGAAGCTGTCCTCCCCGTCCTCGAAGGGCACCACCAGACGTGCGGTGGTCTCGTCGATCGGCTCCCAGCGCACGCGGGGATCGGTGACGAAGATTGAGGGCAGCCACACCGACTCTCCCCACAGGCCGAGATTGGCGGCCATGTCCACCTTGGGCTCGTTCTCGATCACGCCCACGGGCAGTTCCATGCGACCCTTGCCGTCGAGGTACAGTTCGTTCACCCTCATCAGTGGAAAGCCGAAGATGGTGGCTTCGATGTAGTGGCGGTAGCCCTCACCAGCCTCGTGGGTGAACCTCAAGCGCG
>DATKVP010000386.1:0-2012 GCA_035530015.1 Anaerolineae bacterium
ACGAAGACTGACTGTTGCCGTCGCCCGCCACTGGTGGTATAATCGCGGTCAGTCTTGCGTCGGGCACCACGAGTTACGGAGGGCGGGCAGATGGAAGAGAGGGCACCAGCCATACATCAGATAATCGCCTACACTGACCGGCTGGAGGTCAGAGGCGAGGTGAGAGCATGGCCTCCACGACGTATCTTGGATGTCCTCAACATCCGGCAGACGTCGTTCCTGATCATGCACCAGGCCTCCGTAATGCCACTGTCCCGATGGGGAACGGCGCAGCCAGCAGCGGTCGAGAGTATCGTGCTGAACAAGGAACGGATCATCCTGGTCTGGCTTATCAAAGAGACCGAAGTAGAGGCAGCTGAGTTCGCCACCGTGTATAAGGCACCGGAGCGGGTCGTCGCCTACGCCGGTCCTTTCGTTGCCCAGGGAACAATGCACATCGTCCGGGAGTCCACCGTGAGCCAGTCGCTGGACAGCATCAGGGACCAATTCATCGCTCTCACGAGCCCATCTTTGCTCTGCCTCTCTGTTGCCGGCCTCACCCTGGAAGGTGGCCTGGTCCTGTGCCTGAACAAAGACAGTATCATGGCCGTACATACAGCTAGATGAGAACAAGTGCAGCAACTTCGCTATTCAACCTTCGGCGAAAGGCACGGGGAGTCCCAGCAGTGCGGACCAGCACTCTATCCGCGCCCCTGCGCAGTAGCATAGGACCGATGCTGCACAGCCTGCTCACGGTTCTTGCTCTGCTAGTCCTGACAGCCTGCGGCCCGGCAACACCCGCGCCGACCTGGACGGCTGCTCCTGCTGAGCAGACTCCGCTGCCCACAGCGACGATCGAGCGAAGCCCTACCCCCACGCCATCTTACGATGATCCCAACGAGCCTAACGATTCTATGCTCCAGGCTTCAGGTCCCCTCGTTCCGGGACAGGAGTATACTGGTTTCATCAGTGAGAAGGACGATCTCGACTTCTTCTACCTGGAGATCGAGACCCCGCAGATCGTCAGCCTATCATTGACCAGCATACCTCAGGAGGCCGACTACGATCTGTACCTGGTGACTGGTGAAGAGGATGTCCTTGCAGATTCAGCCAACTCCGGGCCACAGGAGGAACGCATCGAATACACGACGAGCAGCGTCGGCGTATTCTACGTACTCGTTCTACCCTTTGACAACTTCAGTGACACCGAGTCCTATAAGCTCCTGCTGGAGTTATCAGCGGCGCCGACGCCTAGCGGCGAAGACACCTTCGAGCCCAACGACACACCTGAGCAGGCTGCCGGACCCCTGGTGTTGGGACAGGAATACCGGTCATACATCTGGGATGAGGGGGACGTCGATGTCTACTTTCTCCAGTTGGATCGGGCGAGCAGTATCCAGGTCAACCTGACAGACATCACTACTGTGGCAGACTACGACCTGTTCCTATCCAACCAGGCAGGGGACCTGGTCGCATCTTCCACCCGTGCGGTGGATCGCGAGTTCATCGAGCAGTCACTGCAACCGGGGACCTACTACGTCACGATCAAGTCCTTCGCCGGTTTCAGTCAGAACGAGCCATACACGGTGCGGATCGACTTGGCGGAACCGTAGCCATGATAGAGTCCAGGGCCCCCTAAATCCGCTGTTAAGCAAGGAGACCGAGAAGATGGGAAAAGTTTGCTCTGGATGCGGGGCATCTAACCCAAACGGTGAGAGGTCTTGTCGCGCCTGCGGCCACAGCCTGGGCGGACCCGTCAAGTCGTCCAGCCATCTCGCCCAGGGTGGTGGCCGTGCCAGTTCGCGCCCCTGGGTCGCAGCCGTGTTGATCACGGTGCTTATTCTGTGCTGCCTCTCACTGGTGGGGATCGTGCTGATGGATGAATTGATGCCAACCCATCCCTGGCGCACACTCGTGATGGGGACGTCCACTCCGACAGCCACGCAGCCCCCTACTCCCACCTTCCGACCGGCAGTGACCGCTACTCCCACGCCTGCGGAGGGCATGGATGCCTTAGAGCCCGATGATACGAT
>DATKVP010000387.1:0-3640 GCA_035530015.1 Anaerolineae bacterium
TGCACGGTCACGTGGGAGTTATCCGCATCGATAACCAGTTCACCAAAGACGTGCACGTTCCTGTGGGTCTCCGGCGGCCCCTTCTGGGTTCGCTGGAGGACCGCCTTCACTCGGGCTGACAACTCTGCGAAGCTGAAAGGCTTGGTCACGTAGTCATCCACACCACACTGAAAGCCTCTGAGGGCATCATCTTCTTCTTCCTTGGCGGTGAGCATGATCACGGGCACGTCGGAGATGTCTCTGATGCGGACACAGGTTTCCCAGCCATCCATGCGCGGCATCATCACGTCCAGGATGACCAGATCCACTTTGTGCTTGTAGAGCTTCTGCAGGCCATCTATACCGTTGTCCGCGTCCAGGACTCTGAAGCCCTCCTTGCGCAAAGATTGGCTGACGAGATCGATCAGCGTTAGATCGTCGTCTATGATGAGAATCGTATCAGTCATTGTACGTCATCCTCCGGAGCGACGGGATTAGCAGGATCCCCGTCTGGGCGTAAGCAGTCCTTCGAGACCAAGGGCAGGGTGAAGCTGAAGGTCGAGCCTTCCCCCTCAACGCTTTCCACCCCTATGCTTCCACCGTGGGCCTCCACCAACGCCTTGGTGATGTAGAGTCCCAGCCCATGGCCGTACGTCTCGCGAGAGTCCTCGCTGTCCAGACGATGGAACTTCTGGAATATCTTGTCCAGCTTGGTCGGAGAGATGCCTATGCCGGGATCGGTGATGGAGACGGCGGTCTCAGCTTGACCCACCTCCATCGCGATCTTGACCGGCCCACCTGCGGGTGAGAACTTGATGGCATTGTCCAAGAGATTGAAGATGATCTGTTCTATGCGGTCCTCGTCGCCCCAGACAGGCGGGCAGTGGTCCAGTGGGGGCAACTCAAACCAGTGGAATGCGGTGGTAGGCTGGAGGGTGGTCACCACCCGTTCCATTGTGGCCAGGATGTCCACTTCCTTTCGATCCAGGTGTAGTCTTCCAGCCTGAATGCGAGAGATATCGAGCACGCCCTTGACCAGTCTGATGAGGCGCTCGCTCTGCTCTCCCATGATTCCGAGCATTTTGCGCACGTATTCGTCACTCAACTCTTCTTCCTGGAGCATCAACTCTATGGCCCCGGCGACGTTGGTGAGGGGCGAACGCAACTCGTGTGAGACCATGGAGACGAAATCGGACTTGAGACGGTCTAGCTGTTTCAATTCCTCGGAGGTGCGATGAAGCTGCGCGTTGCGCATCTCGAGCTCGTGACGCGCCAGCTCCAGCTTCCTGGTCCGCTCGCGCATCTTCTGCTCGACTCCTTCGTACTGCGATCGCAACGTCTCCTGTGCCTGCGTCGCTGCGGTGATGTCTCTCACGATGATCGAGAATCCGCTGGGACCCCTGCTACCTTCGCTGAGGATGTTTCCTGTTAGCTGCGCGACGACGGGCTTTCTGTTCTTGGTGATCATGTCCATTTCCCGGTTCTGGACGTATCCTCTTTCTTCGATGAGCTTCTCTGTGGCCTCTGGCTCCACGCGGCCGCCCGAATTCGGGTCAAGCAGCTTCTGGAAAGGCTGGCCCAGGATTTCGCGCCGGCGGTAGCCGAACATCAGTTCAGCACTGTGATTCCAGGTCCTTATGGCCCACTGCTCGTCCAGGCTGATGATAGCGTCGGGGGAATTCCTGACGAGGGACGCCAGACGCTCGGCCTCTCGAGGCTGGTACTGGAGCTTACGACTGACCCAGGTGAGAGACAGCCAGGCTATGACGCCTCCCACTAGGCCGTAGAAAAGCACGTCAGGGGCCCAAGCCAGGTGAGGCCATTGACGTGCCGGGAGGTCCTGGAAGACCAGTCTGCAGCCCACCGCAGTGACGGGAATGGCCACTGCGACGAACCACCTCAAACTATTGATCTGCGAGAGCAGTTGTCCTTTAGGCAAAGGCTTCATAAAGACGTCGTAACCCTGTTCCACTATAGTATACGATCTCCCGCCACAAACTTCAAGACGATTACGACCTAATTTTGACCACGCTTTGACCAGGTTTTGACCTTGTGGTGATTTAATAATAGAAGGAAGGGGAGATGGGTGCACATGAGCGTAAGGGGCGACCGTCACACAGAGCAGGTCAGGGAACTGAAGAGGGAGCTACGAGAGAAGGCTCTCTTGCTGGCGAACCTGGATGTGATCATCGAGGATTACCGGCGAGAGAAACGCGGACTGCTCGAGGAGATCATAGTCTTGAGGGAGAGACTCTGGGACCTGTCGGGACAAGAAGATGCCGAGGAGGTGTCTGGAGGCGTCGAGGACTGAGCCCCAAGAAGTTCGGTGAAGATGTGGCCCTCACCAGCATTGGGTGAGGGCTTTTCTGTACCCATCGTCTTCTGATGGGCTAGACAGCCTGTGTTCCCCCGCACCGACGTGATACAATTGGCTCAGGCCTTGCCCCAGGAAGGTTCCCAGCCTCTCGTACACGCAGATCGCACTAGCCTTGCAGAGGGATGGATGGAGGTCCGTCAGCGGGAAAGCGCTTGAGGCTTCAGAAGCGAGTCCGTGACAAGGTCTTGAAGCAGATGGTTGCTGCCCATCGCCCCGCGAAGCGCTCGACACTGGCCCCCATTCTCAAGCAGATTCGACTCGACGTCGAGGCATCCCCCGGATGATCGCCGCCTCGTTCAGTCCCTCGCCCTCAGCTCCCATTCGCACCACAGATCCTCCGGGTGCGGGTCGGGAGGAGCCATCAGGCATCGCACCTCTACCCTCTCTTCTATCTCCCGGGCGAAGTTGGTGAACTCCCCCATGTGCATCGACTTGCAGGCGAACTCCCCTCTACCCGTTCTGACCCGGGCCGCCTGAGGCGGGCAATAGGGGACCCTGATCCTCGCTCCTTCGGCCGTTTCTTCCAGCTCAAAGCCCGTGATGATGGCCCAGGGGAAATAGGAGAGCGCCTCCAGCACCCGGGCCACGCCCTCTTCTTCCAGCGGAAATCGCTCCCCGATCTCCCTGGCTGCCACCGTGCCCATTCTGGTCCAGATGTCCTCATTCAGGTTTTCGGCCGCCTCTGTGCCGAAGGTGTCCTCCACGGCCAGGAACCAGTAGGCATCCGTCAAACGATACTGTCTGAGTAGGAACTCGAGATAAGGGCGCAAGTTTTGGTCCTTCATCTGGGAGAACTTCATCTGCACCTCCAGTGTGCTGAGGGGTTATCAAATGGGGCCAGAGTGCTGGCCTCGCAGTGTCTGCCGCGGTTGCCCGTCAGGCCCACGACCACCGTCGGCCTGAGATATCAGGCCAGATCTAGAGGACCTCGCAGTCCGGTGCCGTCTCCCCGTTTGCGGGGTGTGTCGCCGGCGAGGCCTGCCGTGTCCTGTTGGTGAGACTGACCATGGCTACGCTCATGGAGACGGTGAGTAGCAAGAGCAGAGCGAGGGCGCCCACGATGATGAGTCCTGCGAGACCGGGTGTCCGAAGGGCCTCGGGGTCACTCGCCATCGCCAGGGAGGGCACGGCCACGGCGATCGCCGCCGCGTTCCACAGGGCATGGATGCCCGTGCTGGCACCGTAGGCGGCCAGCAGTCGCCACGGCCGCCTGCTCACCAGGCCCTGGTACCATCCCAGACCCATCACGCCGCTGGCCATACAGTGCATCAAGCTCGCGGCGCA
>DATKVP010000388.1:0-2003 GCA_035530015.1 Anaerolineae bacterium
AGCTTGGTCCTCTGTTCCTCCACTTCAGCGAAGAGCCTGGCATTCTCGATGGCTATGGCGGCGTAGTCGGCCAGCACCGAAAGCAGGTATGGATCATTCTCTGAGAAGGGCTCCATGGCCATCTTGTTCGTAGCGTGCAGCACGCCTATCGTTCCACTCCTGGCTCTCAAGGGCACAGCCAGCGTCGCCTGGAGGGGGTCCGTCTTTCGCGTGCGAGCGGTCTGGATCATGGCCACCTGGCCGGTGCTCATCACCTGCCGCACCACGGCGTTGTCTGCGCTTCTCCGTACCGGCCGAGCTTCATGCTCGCCAACACCTTGCACGGCCCTGAGCTGTAGCTCCTGTGTTTCTTCATCCAGGAGAAACAGGGATATCTCCTCGGCGCCCGTGACGTACATGGTGGCTTCCACTATTCGCGTCAGGAGTTTGTCCGGGTCGAGTAGGGAGGTCACCGACTTGCTAACGCCATAGAGGATAGTCAGCTCCTTCAGTTTCTGCTCCAGTTGACGGTTGATGTTCTCAACTCGCTCAGTAAGTTCCTGCTTCTCTCGTCTGAGGCGCACCTCCGCCAGAGAGCGCTCGACGGCCCCCATGATCTCAGTCACCTTGAAGGGCTTGGGAAAGTAATCTCTCACTCCGAGGCGAAAGGCCTGGATGGCCACGCTCTCCGAACCGTGGGCGGTGATGAGGATGGTAGGGATCTCCCGGCCTTCCCTGTGCAACGCCTCCAGGACGTCGAAGCCGTCCATCTTGGGCATTTGCAGATCTAGAAGGATCAGATCAGGCTCTTCTTTGAGCGCTAGATCGAGGGCTGCCTCTCCATCGGCTGCGGAGAGAGCCCTATATCCGCTGGGAATCAGGAGCGAGTCTCTTAGAAATTCGATATTCCTGATGTCGTCGTCCACAATGAGTATGGTTTCTTTTGCCATTGCAGCTCCATTTGCCTGCACAGAATTCCGCCGTGATTGTAGCATCGCTGGGCCAATCTGGCAACGCGGCCAGCCAAGGGGTTGATAACCGGGGTCAAAGATGGTATAGTTGGTGCTGTTAGGCGACCTTCAACGCCGGGCGTCAGACTCGCTGGTGCGAAGTCGGAGCGCACTACATCGATACCGTTCCAGACCCCGGTCGTTGCGAGACACGAGGAGGCATTTGGTGACGAAGACTGCGGTGGTAGCTATTGGAGGGAACTCCCTGGTCAGGGACAAGGAGCATCAGAGCGTACCCGATCAGTTTGCCACTACTGACGAGACCTGCGTGCACATCGCTGAGATGATCAAGCAGGGATGGAGGGTGGTGGTAACGCACGGCAACGGACCGCAGGTCGGCTTCATCTTGCTTCGCTCAGAGCTTGCCAGCAATGTCTTGCACACAGTCCCGCTGGACTCGTGTGGGGCGGACACTCAAGGTGCCTTAGGATACATGATCCAGCAACTCCTCGGCAAGCGGCTGAGGCGCGCCGATGCCGACATTCCTGTGGTCACCGTGGTGACTCAGGTGGTCGTGGATGGTGACGATCCGGCTTTTCGTAACCCGACCAAGCCCATCGGCCCCTTCTATGACGAAGACAGAGCGCGCCACTATGAACGCACGGAAGGCTGGGCCATCGTCGAGGACGCGGGTCGAGGCTGGCGACGGGTCGTACCTTCCCCCATCCCCATGGAGATCGTGGAGCTGGAGGCCATCAGAACTCTGCTGGAGGCGGGGTTCGTGGTGGTGGGAGTAGGGGGCGGCGGCATCCCTGTGGTCCGAGATGAGCAGGGTGACCTCCAAGGTGTCGAAGCCGTCATAGACAAGGACTATGCCTCCAGCCTCTTGGCCACCGGTCTCGAGGCTGACTTGTTCTTAATCTCGACCGCGGTAGAGAAGGTCTATCTGAACTACGGGAAGCCAGACCAGAGACCTCTTGACCACTTGACGGTGGAGGAGGCCAGACAATACCTGGAGGGAGGTCACTTTCCGCCGGGGAGCATGGGCCCGAAGATCAGGGCGGTCGTCCAGTT
>DATKVP010000389.1:0-4132 GCA_035530015.1 Anaerolineae bacterium
GATCTGCCACATACCCAGCCTGTGCGCGAGGGGCGCAAAGATCTCCAGGGTCTCCATGGCGATCACCCTGCCTCTTTCCTCGGGCAGCGCGTCCAGGGTGTGCATGTTGTGCAGACGGTCCGCCAACCTGATGAGGATGACACGGATATCATCGACCATGGCCAGGAAGATCTTGCGGAGGCTTTCCGCCTCCTCCTCTTCCAGGCTCGTCCAGGTGATCTTCCTCAACTTGGTCACCCCGTCCACGAGCCTGGAGATCTCCTCGCCGAAGATCTCCTCGAGGTCCTCCACGGTCACAGCGGTGTCTTCAGGGACATCGTGGAGCAGGCCCGCCGCGACGGTGGCGGCGTCCAGGCGCAGGTCAACCAGAGTGGCTGCGGTGGCAAGCGAGTGGTGAATGAAGGGCTCTCCCGACATGCGCCGCTGGCCGTCGTGGGCCTCGGCTGCGACCTGATACGCCCGCTTGACAAGGGGAATGTCCTGCGAGGCGATGGAGTCTTCCGCCCGCTCCAGCAAGTCGTCGAGAGTTGTAGGTAGTCTTTCCATGGGAGCGTGCCCGACCGCTTATGTAACGGTCCTCACCTTTAGTATACAGCAGCACGACCAGGAATTCAAGAGCATCACAACTACCGTCTGGAGTCAACTGCCCGAAACGAGGGCACGGGACAGAGGCAACCGTGCGGCCGCTCTGTAGTTACTTCACCGTAGCCAGGTTCCTCGGCGTCACACATCAGCGAGCGTGCCGGCGCCCTCTGCTCTCCGTCATCAACGGCTTCGAAGACGGCGCCCACTCCCCCCGCAGCAATCTGCACCTTCCGGGCCGCAGGGTGTTCCTGATGGAGTTCGCGCTTCTCTTGCCTTTGTCCTCAGGGCTGCTATAATTGTCCGTGCTCGCGGTGGCCTGGCTTGCACCAGCCTTCCGCAACGAACCCAGCTCAGAGCTACCCCCCTTACCCATGGTTGGTACTGCAATGGACGAAAGAACGGAGACGGACGCGCCGGGAACAACTCCCGGGCAACTCGGCCCGCCGTGGCTTACCGTGGAGACAGGCCTGTACATCCTCCTGTTCCTCGTAGGGGCGCTGCTGCGTTTCTACGCCCTGGGTAGCCGTCCCCTGGAGGAGGCGGAAGCTGAGCTGGCACTGGACGCGTGGCGTTTCTACAGCGGGGGCGCGGCCAGCATCAGGGGTCACAGCCCTCTACTCTTCCATGGCAACGTCCTGTTCTACATTCTTTTCCAGGCCGGTGACTACGCATCGCGGATAGCGCCAGCTCTCGCGGGCACGGTGATGATCGCCATGCCCTACCTGCTACGCTCTCGGCTGGGCAGACGCGGCGCGCTCCTCGCTTCGGTCTTTCTCGCCATCTCGCCTTCATTCCTCTTCTTCTCCCGGCAGCTCAACGGTGACATCGTGGCAGCTGCGGCGTCACTGGCCCTGGTGGCCGGCATCTTTGGGTATGCTACCCAGAGAAGATCGTGGCAACTGTACACTGTGGCTGCAGCACTCGCCGTGGCTCTCCTCGCCAGCGGGGCCACGTTCGCCGTCCTGCTGGCACTAATAGGGTTCTTCGGGGCGACCATCGCCCGCTCTTATCTGCGCGAAAAAGACGAATCCTCTCCGCTGGACCGCTTGTTCGGTGAGAAACCCTTCCCGGACGTCTACCTGCCGGCCCTTGGAGTATTCGCCGCCGTGCTTGTGCTGCTCTCCACCGGGCTCCTGGTCAACCTCCACGGCATCCAGGCCACGCTCGACTTGCTATCCCTGTGGCTCGGCCAGTTCCAGCCGGTGGCCGGAACCCAGCCCTGGCACTACTATCTGTCGCTGCTCGCGGTTTACGAACTCCCTGTGCTTCTCTTCGGCCTCGCAGGCGCCTGCTACCTCAGCCGGCGAGATCCCTTCTCTGTCTTCCTGGTGTGCTGGTTCGGGGTCAGCCTGGCTTTGTACACGCTGATGGGCACCAAACCCCCTGCGGGCATCCTCCAGATCCTCCTCCCCCTCACCTTGCTGGCGGGCAGGAGCGCGGGAGAGCTGTTGAGCCAGCTCAGCAGCGGCGAACAATGGCTTTGGGGAAAGTTGACGCTGATCGTCTCCCTACCAGTAGTGTTCCATCTCCTGATCCAGGCGGCGGCCTTTGCCAACCCTGACGACCCGGGCGATCCCAGACATCTAGCCCTGATGCTGCTCTCGGTCTTCTTCTTCCTGTGTCTGGTCTCGATCGTCGGCGTGCTATCTCTCGACTGGCGAACCTCACTGCGCTCAGGAGGGTTGGTGATCCTGGTCGTCCTGGCCAGCCTCACCGTGCACGCCGCCTGGAGACTCAACTACCACCAACCCGGAAACCCCTTCGAGCTCCTCGTCGAGAGGCCCACTTCCACCGACGTTCGCAACCTGGCGAAGGCCATTGAGGATCTCTCCAATCAACGGGAGCAACAGCGGCACAGTGTGAAGATCAGTGTAATCGGGGAGGAGGACCCCTTGCTGGCCTGGTATCTCAGGCCTTTCCGCGAGCTCCAGTTCGTGTCCGGGGCGGGCACGTCTCCCTCGCCGGTGGTCATCACGCCGCTTGCAGAGACCCAGCACCTGCCTGAGTACAGGGGAGCGCGTTTTCGCCTGCAGAGCTCCTGGCAGGCCGCGAGCCCGTCGGGCCACGATCTGATTAACTGGTTCCTCTTTCGGGAGTCCCTCCAGTCGCCAGTTCACCGCGACGTGGTGATGTGGGTCGCGCCCAAAACCGAGGAATAGCGAGGTAACGGCAAGATGCAAAAGCGGTTCTCCATCTTGGATCGGCCTCTGCTGGCCAAGATCGCCCTCAATTGGGAGCTGATCTGCTGGGTAACCATCATCCTGGTGGCCATTGGCACCCGCTTCTGGGACCTGGGCAGTCGGGCGCAACACCATGATGAAAGCATGCACTCCTTCTATTCCTGGGAGTTGTACCGGGGCAGAGGGTTGGTCCACAACCCTCTCCTGCACGGACCCTTCCTCTATCACGCCACCGCCGTCATCTACTTCCTCGTCGGGGCCAGCGACTACACCTCGCGAATCGCGCCAGCCCTCTTCGGGGTCGGCATCGTCATCGCGCCCTACTTCCTTCGCAAGTGGCTGGGAAGATACGGGGCGCTGGCCGCCGCGGCCATGTTCGCCATATCCCCCGGTTTCCTGTACTACTCTCGCTTCATCCGTATGGACATCTTCGCCGCGGGCTTCGAGATCTTGATGTTCATCGCCGTGATCAAGTACCTACACGAGCGAAGGGAGCTGTACCTGTATGTGGTGGCGGCTGCCCTTGCCCTGCTATTCTCCACCAAGGAGATCTCCTACATCACCACCTTCCTCTTCGGCACTTTCCTGGTGATGCTCTTCGCCTGGGAGTGGTTGCAGGACCGCAAGTTCCCGCCTGACCTTGCTTCCTTGGACTTGGTGATACTGATCGGCAGCCTGTGTGCGCCTTTGTACTTCTCGGCGCTGATCATCAAGGTCCTCAGATTGTGGGACGCGCTGGACTACACCAACTACGGGCGACACGATCTCCTCGTGCTCCTACTGGTGACGGCGGTCTTCGCGGCGCTTGGCCTGGTCTGGAACCGGCGCCGCTGGCTGATCTCTGCCGGCATCTTCTGGGCCATCTACCTTCTGCTGCACACAACTCTCTTGACCAACATGGGCGGTCTTCTTACCGGGCCCATAGGTGCACTGGGATACTGGCTCGTGCAGCAGGAGGTAAAGCGTGGAGGCCAGCCCTGGTTCTACTACCTGATCCTCATCCCGCTCTATGACTTCCTTCCCCTCCTGCTGGCCTCGCTGGGCGTGGGCTACCTGTCCTTCAGGCAGGTGGGGAAGTTCCGCCGGTCCCCCGACAAGAAGGCGGTGTGGCCGGTGCCCGACCTCTTCTGGATCTTCCTGGCCTACTGGGGCTTCGTAGGTTTCGTCATCTACAGCTGGGCCGGCGAGAAGATGCCCTGGCTGGCCGTGCATCTCACCCTGCCCATGATCCTGCTGGCCGCCCGTTTCTTCGGCGAAACGCTGGAGAGAACCGATTGGAGCGAGTTCGTCCGGAGTAGAGGGCACTACCTGTTGCTGGCGGTGCCCGTGGCCACGCTGGCAGCGTTGGGCTTCCTTGCCGCCTCTCT
>DATKVP010000390.1:0-3254 GCA_035530015.1 Anaerolineae bacterium
ATGATCTTCATCTGAGGCTTAATGGTGCGCCTGAAGTTGATGAGATTCCGTCTGATGATGGAGATCTCCCTTACGAGTTCCCTGGCATCGCCGTCGAAGATCGTCTCTTCGATCCTTTCGGTGTTGTGGTTCTCCTTGTCCGCGATGGGGAAGCAGTAGTCCACCAAATCGTCGATGAGCATATACAGCAGGTAGTATGATCCACGCCCCATAAACTGGCGGCGTATGACCTCATCCATCTCGCAATCGTCGAAGTCGTCAACTAGCGGCTTCAGCATTCCGTCGCTCACAGTGACCAGGAAGCCTCGACCGACGAAGATATCCACTTCCGCACGCAGCAGGCGCCTCGTGGCCTTGTTGAACACAGGAAAGTGCATGACGATGAAGAGGTAGTTTTCATACTCGTCGATCTTGGGCCTTTCCAAGTGGCTCAGACAGTCCTCAAGATCCAGCGGGTGGAAGAAGGGGAACTGTTCCCGCAGGCGTTCTATGTCATCGGCTGTGGGCTGTTTGAGATCGGTCCAGGTGATGCTGTTGTTGGTGAGGGTTCGCAGGCTCATCATCACCTCCTATCCGCACGATATGCCACTGATGTGCAAAAGCCCTGTCCTGCGATAGGGCTCTGGCTCCCATTATACCCCCTAGCTGAGGCCTTAGCAAGAACTCCCGCTCCAGACCTGCGCCTCGGTCGTGTTGGGCCGCAAAGCACTGGCAGCGGTCCAGTGCTTCCAGTATCGTGGGATCGCGGACCTGCGGCGGCGGATGCTGAGGGCTCGCGTGCCGTCGCACTGAGGCCCATCCCAGGCCCTGAGGTGGTCTACCTTGTCGGGGGGCTCACGCTTTCTCGTCCGGCCCAGCGGGACGCGCTTCGGCCCTGCCCAGCCCCTGGGCTCATGACAGCGCGCAAGCCTTGTCGAACTGTCTAGGTACTTGACAAACTGTCGAGACCGCTGTATACTATGTATGTTATGCGCACCTGACCGGCGGGGGCTGCGATAGCGGTAGAGAAGCCCGTTGCACTGCGCCGGAGAGAACGTGAGTCCGCTTGGTCGAGGCGAGCTGGGTATATGCCGGAAGAGATGGACTCTGACCTCAAGAAGAAGATCTTCGCTTCGTTGAAACCCGCCATGGTGGCTATCGTGGACCTGCTGGGCCCCGGCAGCGAGGTTGTGCTCCACGACATGGCGGACCCCGACGCGTCCATTGTGGCCATCGAGGGGGATGTGACGGGCCGGTGCGTGGGCGGGCCGCTGACGGATTCCGGCCTGGCCTCCCTGCGGTCCCCTGAGACTGGACGGGTCTACTCGTATACGACGGTTGGTGAAGGAGGAAGGGTCATCAAGTCCTCATCTGTCTTCTTGAGCGACGACGAGGGTGCGATCTTCGGTGGACTGTGCATCAATCTTGACATCACCCCGTATCTGACCTTCGAGCGCCACTTACAGACCCTCTTGAAACCTACAGACGACGACGGATCTGCTCAGACCTTCGGCAGCCAGGTCGGCGAGGTCTTGGAGACCATGGTGAGCGACGCCATCGCCGGGACAGGCATACCGGTCTCTCTGATGCAGCGAGGCGACCGGCTAAGGGTCATCCGCGCTTTGGAAGAGAAGGGTGCCTTCATGCTGAAGAAGGCGGTTCCCCTCGTTGCGGAGCTCCTCAGTGTATCCCGGCACACGATATACAGTGACTTGACCGAATTGGAGGAATCCAGAGAAGAAGGAGGTGGGGATCGAGGAAAGAACCAATTGACAGATAGCTAGTTCGCGAACGGCCTGTGCAGGGCGCGCCAATGGCTAGACCTCAGATCGACTCCGCGATTGTTCAGGTACTTGCCGGCACAGGCTGATTGGGTCCACTGAGCCTCAAATCGCGATGCTGGGAGTGCTGGCTGTGCCAGACATTCCAGTTGTCTCGATGGAGCTGATACTAGACGGAAGGGACTGGCCATGGAGGAGAAGAAGCAGCGAGAGGTAGTCCTGGAATCCGGCATCAAGGTCAAGCCGATCTACGGCCCCGAGGATGTAGCTGACATAGACCCCGCTGGAGACATCGGAGATCCTGGTGCATATCCCTACACGCGGGGCATCCACGAGTATATGTACCGCTATCGCCCCTGGACCATGCGCCAATACGCCGGTTTCGGCACCCCCCAAGAGAGCAACCAGCGTTTCAAGTATCTCATCACCCACGGACAAAACGCCCTCAACGTCGCCTTCGATCTGCCTTCCCAAATGGGCCTGGACTCCGACGCCGCCCTTGCCTGGGGTGAAGTGGGTAGGGTGGGTATGGCGGTCGACAGCTTGCAGGACATGGAGCAAGCGTTTGAGGGTATCTCCCTGGACAGGATCAGCACCAGTCTCACCATCAACGGCGTGGCCGCGATCATGATGGCCATGTACTTCGTGGTGGCTGAGAACCAGGGCGTTCCCCTCAAGGAGCTCCGTGGCACCGCCCAGAACGATATTCTCAAGGAATACATCGGCCGCGGCACCTGGATCTTCCCCGTGGAACCGTCCATTCGCCTCATCGGCGACACCATAGAGTTTTGCGCGGAGCACGTCCCGCATTACTATCCCGTCAGCGTTTGCGGATACCACATCCGTGAGTCGGGCGCCAATCCTGTTCAGGAAATAGCCTATGCCTACGCCATCGCCTCCGCCTACATAGAGCACGTTCGCGAGCGCGGCGTCGAAGTGGATGACTTTGTGGCCCGCCTATCCTTCAATTTCGACATCTGGGGCAACATCTTCGAACAGGTTGCCAAGTTCCGTGCTGCACGACGCCTGTGGGCGAAGATCGTGCGAGACAAGTTCGGCGCCACTAACCCCAGGGCTATGCAGATGAAGATGATCGCCGGCGGTGGCGGGGGCGGTCTGACCATCGAGCAGCCGGAGAACAACATCGTCCGCGGCGCGTACTACGCTCTCATCTCGGCGCTGAGCGGCACACAGACTATGGCCCTCTGCACCTATGACGAGGCCTACACCATCCCCACCGAAAAGGCAGCTTTGATAGGCCTCCGGACCATGCAGATCCTGGCGGAGGAGATGGGGCTGTGTGACACGGTGGACCCCCTGGCAGGTTCCTACTACGTCGAACGTCTCACCGCTGATCTGGAGAAGGAGATCGTGCGAGAGATGGAGCGCGTGGAGGCGATGGGTGGCATCGTCAAGGCTATCAGCGAGGGTTTCATCCAGCGGGCGGTGGCGCGGCAGGCTTATCTGTACGAGCAGGGCATCCAGAGTGGAGAG
>DATKVP010000391.1:0-2651 GCA_035530015.1 Anaerolineae bacterium
CAGGCCAGCGCCGACTTCGCCCACCGTCCCACGCCCCTCCGCGGTAACGGTGCGAACCTCAACCTGGCCTGACTCGATGAAGTACATCTTGTCCCCAGGATCTCCCTGGGAGAACAGTACATCTCCAGCTACCAGTTCCACCGCCTTCAGCCGCCGGGCGACATCCTGCAGCTCCGCCTCGGTGAGCTCGGCCAGGAGAGGGAGCTCCCGCATCCGGGTGGGCGTTGCTCTGGGGCGAGTCTCCAGGAACCCCGCCGTCAGACGGTCGGAAAGCACCTTCCCCAGAGCGACACTGATGGCGGGGTGTTCCACCATCAACTCGTCATAGTCACTCTTGTAGAGCACCCAAAGGTTCGTATCGGTCATGGCGTGAGCCTTGACAGAGCGGGTCTTGCCCGTCAACAGAGCCATCTCACCGAAAGAGTCGCCCGCCTCCATCCAGGCCACCGTCGACTCTCCAGTCGCCCCTTCTGCCGCCAGCTTCACCTCGCCAATCTCGATGATGTACAGACTGTCGCCGGGGTCTCCCTCGGAGAAGACCGGTTCCCCTTGCGGATAGTGCTGCAAGACCAGCCTCTGTCCGACCTTGGACAGAACATCGGGCGGCAAGTCGGAGAAGAGCGGTATCGTCTCCAGCCGTTCCTCCGCCATGGCACGGTCCTCAGGGCCTAGATGCTCGCTCAGCGCCCTCGACAAGGCCTGGCGGATGAGAGGAAACTCAGCTACCAGCTCATCGAAGTCAGAGCGGTAGAGGGCCCACAGGATCACCTCGGCGTCGGCCCGATACGTGGCTGCATAGGGCTTGTTGGCCAGCAAGGCCATGTCCCCCAGCAGATCCCCTTCTCTCAGTGGCGGCGGAACCTCGTCGCTCTCTGCGGCCAGGACTACCTCTATGTCTCCGGACTCGACGATGTACATCGCCTCGCCTGGTTCTCCCAGCCAGCAGATGGTGTCGCCTCTCTGATATGTCTTGATCTGTAGCTTCTCTGCCAGCCCCAGCAGGCTCTCCCTTGAGAGCTGGGTGAAAAAGGGAATCCCCGGCAGCCGATACTCCGCCAAGTACTCGGTCACCTGACCGACTTTGGACCCCAGCGCCAGGCTCAACTTGATGCCTATGGATGGCTCCCTGGATACCAGTTCCTTGAACTCCGACTTGTCAAGGGTCCATAGCCTGAGATCGGAGGCCGCTTCTGCCATGGTGGAATATGGCCTGTCGAGCAAGAAGTCCACCTCTCCCAGGACGCTGCCCGGTCCCAGGTTCGCCAGTAGCGCTCTCTTGCCATCTTGCTCAGTGAAGATGCTCACCCAGCCCGAGTCCACAAAGTACATGGCCTCGCTGGGTGTGCCCTCCACGACGATGCTCTGCCCCTTCTGGAAGACCTCGGGGTGCATCTCGGCGGAAAGATTCCGCCCCTCCTGCTCCGTCAGGGCAGCAAAGAGAGGCGATTCGAGATGCCATTTCTCCATGTTGACTCCCTTTCACCTCCGTATGTTGGCTAGTACGGAGAGGTTCCTCAAGCAAAACACTGGCTATTATACCACCATCTCCCAGGATGTCAAATCCGCCCTCCGTGCCCGGATGATGACGTAGACGTTACCAATTGCTGTTGTCAGCGACCGCGCACGAAAAGGCGTCGCAAGCGCCTGCAATCGATCTGTCGCAGCCCATCGTCCTTGGTGAGGCTCCCAGCAGAAGAGACTCGGGAATGCACATCCAGCCAGCGACCCGTTGAGTATTCGTCCAGTGCGGGCTCCGACGTCGCTTTGGGCACCCTATGCAGGCTCTTTGTACGCAGGACTGCCCAGGTGCTATAATTGCATGATTGCCTGGCTGAACACTTCGGGAGCGAGCCGCCCACAAGTGTTGTTCGTAGCTCCCTCCCCTGCTGAACAACAAGCTCCCCTCCCGAGCAAGACTCTCGCAGAAGGTATCACATCGAAAGGAGTACGCTATGCTCTTCAAGATTCCCGTCCGACACAGCCAACTACTACGCGAGGTCGTGGAGCGCATCAACCAGGATGAGGAACTGCTGCAACTGTGGCGCTGTGCGAATATCAACTCCGTTGACCGCATGCACTATCCCGATCACGGGCAAGTACACATCAAGATCGTCGCCAATATGGGGCTGAAGATGCTCAGAATGCTGGCTGATGCCGGGGTGGAGATGAACGTCGTCATCGACTACGGTCTCACCATCGAAGATGCCGAAGTGATCGTCGTCCTCGCGGCCTGCCTGCACGACCTGGGCATCTCCATCCACCGGGATAACCACGAACTGTACTCCATAGGCCTGGCGAACCTCAAGCTCAAGGAGCTGCTGAATGGTTTGTATGACCTGCCCCAACGCACAATCATGATCTCGGAGGTCCTTCACGCGATCAGCGCCCACCATTGGGACCAGAGTTGCCTGACCATCGAGGCTGGAATAGTGAAGGTCGCCGATGCGCTGGACATGACCAGGGGGCGCTCTCGCATCCCCTTCGAGGCCGGTGTCACCAACATCCACTCGGTATCAGCCGCCGCGGTCGATCGTGTGCGTATCTCCCGCGGGGTTGAGAAACCGGTGCGGGTTGAGATCATCATGAGCAACTCGGCAGGTATCTTCCAGGTGGATGAACTCCTGAAGCGCAAGCTGAGCAACTCCACCATC
>DATKVP010000392.1:0-10078 GCA_035530015.1 Anaerolineae bacterium
CAGCCCCACGTTCGACGAGTCCCAGACGACCTCCATCGAGGCGGACACGGTCATCCTGGCCATCGGTCAGGCCTCGGACCTATCCCTGATAGAAGGCACGAGTGTGGAGGTCCAGGGCGGGCTGATCCGTGCAAACCAGGAGACGCTGGAGACCGGCCTCCAAGGCGTGTTCGCTGGCGGTGAGGTCATCAGCGGCCCTGCGATGGTCATCGACGCCATCCAGATGGGGCGCCGGGCGGCCATCTCCATAGACGAGTACCTCGGCGGGGAGGGTGACATCGAGCACGCCCTGTTGCCACCGGAGGAGATCGATCCTCACCTTGGACGGCAAGAGGCGTTCGCTCAACTCGCCCGCATCCCCATGCCTACGCTGCCCGTGGCTGAGCGTCACCAGGGCTTCGAGGAAGTCTACTTAGGCTACGACGAGGAGATGGCACGCCAGGAGGCCAGCCGCTGCTTGAGGTGTGACTATCGCCTTCACATCCTGCCCCCCGTACTGCCGCCCGAGAAGTGGTTCCAGTTCACCAGCGAGGCTATGGAAACCGTGCCCGCGGTGGCCGGTGTCTACCAGCTTCTGGATGAGGAGAAGAGCGTCCTGGCTATCAAGGGCGTGATGAACATGCGCCAGTCGCTGACCGAAGATCTGGAGACCAACGACCAGGCCTGCTTCTTCATCTTCGAAGAAGACGAGATGTACACCAAGCGAGAGAGTGAGTTGTTGCAGCAGTACCTCCAGAAGCACGGCGAGCTACCGGGCGGTGGTGCGGATGAGTTGGACGATCTGTTCTAGGGATCTCGTGACCGGTGGTGCGCGCCCATCGCTGCGCGTATAATGCCGGATAGACAAGAACGTCACAGACTTGCACCTGGAGAAGGAGGGAGGATATGGCCAAGCTGGCGGCGGAAGATGTTGAGATCAGGGTAATGAGGGAATCGGACGTAGGCCCCGTCACGGAGATCGACTACAAGGTCTTCGGGAAGAGGCGTCCCGAGTACTACGAGCGCAAGTTCGCAGAAGTCCTCGATGACGAAGGCGGCCGCCTGGTGACGTCTCTGATTGCAGAAGTGGGCGGCGAGGTCGCTGGCTTCATCATGGGCAGCGTCTATCTTGGCGAATTCGGCATCCCGGAGAGCATCGCGTACATCGACACCATAGGAGTGAACCCCGACTTCCAGCACCAGGGCATTGGGGGCTACCTGCTGGGCGAGTTCAAGACTACCGTGGGGAAGGCCGGTGCCACCAAGGTCCACACGTTGGTCAACTGGGCCGACACCGACCTCCTGGGGTTCTTTGCTGACGGGGGCTTCGTAGCCTCGAACACGCTTAACCTGAAGCTGCATCTGTCGTAGAACGGTGGGCGCCGGCCTCACCTACAGGGCGAAGTTGACGCGTGCTTCGGAGGCAGAGGATGGCAGACACAGTAGGCACGACCGAAGAGCAACTCATCGCCGAGGAGTGGACCAGGCAGTTCAACACGGACGAACCACGCCTGAGTGAGGCGGTAGAGATGTACGAGGAGATGGGGCTGGAGGTCCATCTCGAACCAGTGGTGGTAGACCCCGATTCTGAGGTCTGTCAGATGTGCTACGAACAGGAGTGCCATCGCTACCAGACCATCTGGACCCGTCCCAAGGACGAAGCCCGCACGGACGACGATCTCTTCTGAGCCTTTGGGCAGTCGTACCTAGTTCGACCTGACAGCAGCCAAAGCCTCCCGCGGCATGCGAGAAACGCCCGGGAGGCTCTTCTTATCGACCACTACTCAGGATGCTTGCGTATGTTTGCCTCAGTGGGTCGGTTCGTAGTAAGGGCTTCAGCCCTAGTGACTGTAGCGTGCCGCCCGTGCCCCCACGACAAGCGTGCCGAGTAGGCCGGAGGCCGTATCGAAGCGTGCGGGTCATTGGGGAACACGGCTGACACGGAAAGCCGCACCCTTCGATATGCTGCTTCGCAGCTACTCAGGATGCTTACCTCCGATTGTGTCCGTGGGTTGGTTCGTAGTAGGGGCTTCAGCCCTGTCGGTGATGACTCGTCGATGCCACTGATGTCACCCTCCTCTCTATTCTCTCTCCTTAAGGGAGGGGAATCGCAAAGCGGGATTGCGGGGCCTCTAGAAGGCCTCAGCGGCCCGCGGCCCATCAGAACACACCATCAAGGTCCGCGTAGCATCAGCTTCGATGTCGCTCGGGACCCGCTCACCCGTACGGGTGGCAACCCCCAACGGAAACGCTTAGAATGTATCTAGCTAATACGAGGTGTTCTACATGGTCAAAGTGCAACGGATCCTACTGCTTGTTCTCGCCATCCTCTTCCTGCTCTTCCTGATCTTCATGCTCCTCTCTGGGTTCTACACCGACCTGCTATGGTTCCAGAGTCTGGGACTGAGCTCGGTCTTCTGGACGGCCCTCAAGGCCAAGGCGGGGGTCTTCCTGGGCTTCAGCCTGCTATTCCTGGCTTTCTTCCTAGGTAACCTGTTCCTGGCCAGAAGACTATCAGGCGGGGGAGGATTCTTCCTCCCGGGCAACCGGTACTACGTGCCCTCGAGCACCATCAACCTGGCGCTGATCGTAGCGGCGCTGGTGCTGGGCGGGCTCAACGGACTGGGCGCCGTCAGCCAATGGGATAGCATCCTGCTCTACCTCAACCAGCATACCTTCGGTATCCAGGACCCCATATTCTCGCAAGATGTGGGCTTCTACGTCTTCGCCCTGCCCGTCTACCGCTTCCTGCGTGGATGGCTGATGGAGACCCTGCTCTTCACCCTCTTGGCCAGCGCTGCTATGTACGTTGTGGTCCAGCTGGCGGCATGGCGCCAGTTCAGACTGTGGCTCACCCGCAAGGCGACCCTGCACCTTGCCGGGTTGGGGGCACTCTTCCTCCTGGTGGTCGCCTGGGGCTACAAGCTGAACGCCTTCGAACTACTCTACTCCCCCGAAGGCGTGACCTTCGGGGCCAGCTACACAGACGTCCATGCCCGGCTACTGTCCTTCAACCTGTCGTTCTGGGCAGTGATCCTCTGCGTCGCTCTCCTTATCGGTGGAGTGCTTTCCAGACGCCCCTGGATCCTGGCCGTGGGCGGAGCCTTGTGGCTCGCCGTCACAATGGGGGTGGGGGGCGTCTACCCCGCCTTCATGCAACAGTTCGACGTCCAGCCCAACGAACTCAACAAAGAAGGACCCTACATCCAACACAACATCGAATTCACCAGGCACGCATACGGACTCGACAGCATCCAGGAATTCGATTTCGGTTCCCTCGGCGACCTGACCCCTGACGCGCTGGAAGAGGCCGAGGCCACGATCGGGAATATCAGGCTCTGGGACTACCGCCCCATACTTGACACCTACGCGCAGATTCAAGAGATCAGAACGTACTACGACTTCGTCGACGTAGACGTTGACCGCTACTTGATCGACGGAGACTACCGCCAGGTTACTCTCTCGCCGAGGGAGATGGCCACAGATCAGTTGCAGTCCCGCACCTGGGTCAACGAGCATCTCCAGTTCACCCATGGCTATGGCCTGGTCATGAGCCCCGTCAACGAGGTCAGGCCCGACGGGTTGCCTGAGCTCTGGGTGAGGGATTTGCCTCCTCGTACGGTGCCAGGGCTGGAGATCACCCGCCCTGAGCTATACTACGGTGAAAAGACCGACAACTACGTCTTCGTCAACAGCACCATCGAGGAGTTCGACTATCCCAGCGGGGATCAGAACATGACGACGACGTATCAGGGGCAGGGAGGAGTCCTGCTCGATTCGCCCATCAAGAGGGCGGCCTTCGCCTATCGCTTCGGCGACGCGTCAGTCTTTCTCAGCCAGTATCTCACCTCCGAGAGCCGCGTGATGCTGCACCGCAATATCCACGAGCGGGTGCGCCAGGTGGCGCCCTTCCTGCTCTACGACCCCGATCCCTATCTCGTCATTGTGGATGGCCGCCTGATCTGGCTACAGGATGCCTACACCGCCACCGACACGTATCCCTACTCCCAACCGTACTATGACCGCTTCAACTACATCCGCAACTCAGTGAAGGTGGCCATAGATGCCTACAATGGTGATCTGACTTTCTATGTCGTGGATCAGGAAGACCCCCTGATCCAGACCTACGCTACCATCTTCCCCCAGCTATTCACACCCTGGGACGAGATGCCCCAGGGCCTGAGGGCGCACCTCCGGTACCCCGAAGGCCTGTTCACCATTCAGGCGGAGATGAACAATACGTACCACATGCAGGATCCCACGGTCTTCTACAACAAGGAGGATCTCTGGACAGTGGCCCACGAGGTCTATGCTGGGAGCGAGCAACCCACGGAGCCCTACTACGTGACGATGAGGCTAGCGGGAGCACAGCAAGAGGAGTTCATACTCATACAGCCCTTCACCCCAGCCAACAAGCAGAACATGGTGGCCTGGATGGCCGCTCGATCAGACGGAGAACATTACGGCACACTGCTGCTCTACAAGTTCCCCAAGCAAGAGCTGGTCTATGGTCCCCTCCAGATCGAGGCACGCATCGACCAAGAACCTGCGATCTCGGGCCAACTCTCACTCTGGCACCAGAGAGGCTCTCAGG
Organism: Anaerolineae bacterium; assembly: GCA_035530015.1. Classification (GTDB taxonomy): domain Bacteria; phylum Chloroflexota; class Anaerolineae; order UBA7937; family B3-Chlor; genus JAUVXJ01. Next base: position 4,574 of record DATKVP010000392.1, read on the forward strand.
TCATCAGGGGCAATCTGCTCGTCATCCCCATCGGAAACTCGCTGCTCTACGTGGAGCCCCTCTACATCCAGGCGGAGACGGGACGACTGCCCGAACTGAAGAGGGTCATCGTAGCGTCTGGAGACCAGGTGCTCATGGCCAACTCCCTGGACGAGGCGCTGGCTGGCCTTGGCCTCGCGCCTGCTGCACCTCCCGAGCAGCCGCAGCTCCCGGAGGCGCCTCAGGCGGTACGAGATCTGGCTCAGTCCGCCTTCGAGCACTACCAAGAAGCACAGCTGCGTCTCCAGCAGGGAGACTGGGCTGGCTATGGCGCGGAACTGGACGCGATGCAGCGGGACCTGGAGGCGCTGGTCAACACAACCGAGTAGCGGCTGCTCTTGCCCCGCGCCCGGTTGGCGAGGTCCCCATACTCTCTTGCGCAGGGCCTGATGCTCCAGGAGACGAGCAGCGATGGCACGGGGGCACACAGCATCTCACGGTAGGAAAGGACTTCCCATGGGCTTACTGGATCTACCTTTCATAGCCACCCTGAGGCGGAACCACGCCCTGGAGCACGCCACCATGCACATCCTGGCCCAGAGACAGCCGTATCTCAACGCCGTGGCCCGCACCTCCCTAGACGGCTTTCACGTCTACGGTACGGTGGACACCAAGACGCTGGCCGACGCGGCAACGGAGGCCCTGGGCCGTCTACTGGCTGGCCAGGCCGAGTTGGCGGTTCATCCCCGCTGCGGCACGAATCTCGCCGTCGCGGGCTTCCTTGCCGGGCTAGCCACCTTCCTGACCATGGGCAGGTCGAGGCCGCGTCTCAGCAAGTTCCCCCGCTTCGTACTGGCGGCCACCTTCGCTGTGATCATCGCCCAGCCCCTGGGCCTCCTCATCCAGGAGCGGGTGACTACTTCCACCGACATAGCTGGCCTGAGGGTAGCGGAGGTCACGCGACAGGTGGTGGGCCGGCTCATCATTCACCGGGTGCTCCTGGAGCATTCCCGTTAGCGACTACCAGCAGAACCCTCATGTTCTACCTGTTCCACGGCGAAGACGAATACCGGCGTTCCCTCCAGTTGGAGGAAATGAAAGCCAAACTCGGCGATCCGACGACCGTCGCCCTCAACACCACCCAGTTCAGCGGCCGCCAGTTGACGCTCGACGAGCTCATCTTCGCCTGCGATGCCATTCCGTTTCTCGGGGAGAGGCGGCTCGTCATCGTCAGCGACCTGGCAACGCGTTTCGAGCGCGACCCGAAGGGTGCCGCCGGCCGCTCCGAGCAGGATTCCACCTTCCTTCACCGCTTCAAGGAGTACATCTCCACCCTGCCCGACACCACCCGTCTGGTGCTGATGGAGAGCCGTAGGATCAAGAAAGCCAACCCCATCAGCAAGATCGTCTCAGATAGCGACCACGGCTATGAGGAGCAGTTCTCGCCTCTGCGCGGCCGAGAACTGAATGGCTGGATTGTCCGACGGGTGGAGGCCAACGGAGGGCGGATAGAGACACCAGCGGTCAATATGCTGGCGGCCTTCGTGGGCGGCGACCTCCGTCTCCTCGATCAAGAGATAGAGAAGCTGCTGACCTACGTGGGAGCAGAGAGGCCAATCAATAAGGAAGACGTCGAGCTTCTCGTAAGCTACGTCCAAGAGGCCAACATCTTCCACATGGTAGACGCGCTGGGGAGGCGGGACACACCACGCGCCATGGAACTGCTGGAGCAGCTTCTGGAAGGCGGCCAGCATCCGCTCTATGTCCTGCGAATGATCACCAGGCAGTTCAGGATACTGCTCCAGATCAAGGAACTGCGCGCCAAGGGGACGCCGCCCGCAGACATAGGATCCTTGCTGGGCTTGCCCCCCTTCGTGGTGGACAAGACCTCGAGACAGGCCAGCAATTTCTCCTTTCGTCAATTGGAGGACATCTGCCGCAGTTTGCTGGAGCTGGACACTGCCGTCAAGAGCGGGGAGATAGAAGAGCGTCTGGCCCTCAACCTGTTTGTGACCGAGGTGCGAAGGTAGCCCGAGGACGAGCTGCCTGGGGGGCTACAGGCCTATGGGAGGCCGCTGGAGATGGAAGTCCGTGCTTTGCTCGTAGGCGTGAGCCACCTGGAGCACTGTGCCCTCAGCAAACGGACGTCCCAGAATCTGGAAGCCCACCGGCAGCCCGTCATCGAATCCGCACGGAACGGAGATACACGGTAGACCGGCAAGGTTCGCGGGGATGGTGTACAGATCGGACAGGTACATCTCCAGAGGATCATCCACCTTCTCCCCGATGCCGAAAGCGACGATAGGAGAGGTCGGCCCCACGACTACGTCCACCCCCTCAGCGAAGGCACGATCGAAGTCCTCCTTGATCAGGGTACGCACCTTCTGCGCCTTCAAGTAGTAGGCGTCGTAGTACCCCGAGCTCAAGGCATAGGTGCCCAGCATGATGCGTCGCTTCACCTCCGTACCGAACCCCCTGCCCCTCGCCTTGCTCTGGGCCTCGTGGATGTCGTGAGCATCCGGAGCCGAAAGCCCGTACTTCAGCCCATCATATCGCGCCAGGTTCGCACTGGCTTCGGCCCAAGAGGTCAGGAAGTAGGTGGCAACCACGTACTCCTCGTGTGGCATGGAGATCTCACGCACCTGCGCCCCCAACTCCCCGAGCTTCCCTATCGCATCACGGACCCGCTCCCCCACCGCCGCCTGGAGCCCCTCCGCGAAGTACTCGGAGGGTACGCCCACCACCAGCCCTGACAGATCGTCCCTCAGATACGACGTGTAGTCGGGTGTAGGCTCAGACGCCGAGGTAGAATCTAGAGGATCGTGGAACGCCAGAGCGTTCATCACCAGTGCGGAGTCTCTGACGTCCTTGGTCAGTGGGCCTATCTGGTCCAGCGAGGACGCAAAAGCGATCAAGCCGTACCGTGAGACGCGCCCGTACGACGGCTTGAATCCCGCCACACCGCACAACGCGGCGGGCTGCCGAATGGAGCCGCCTGTGTCTGATCCCAGGGCGAACAGGGTCTCATCGGCTGCCACGGCGGCGGCCGATCCACCGCTGGAACCGCCAGGCACCCGCGAGCTCTCCCAGGGGTTGTGCGTCGGGAAGAAGGCCGAGTACTCGGTCGATGAGCCCATGGCGAACTCATCCATGTTGGTCTTCCCCACCAGCACCGCGCCCCCCTCAAACAGCCGCTCCACGACGGTGGCACTGTAGGGCGGGACGAAGTCCTCCAGTATCCTGGAGCCACAGGTCGTGGGCACTCCCCTGGTGCACATGTTGTCTTTGATGGCCACAGGGATGCCTGTGAGGGGACCCGCCTCACCAGAGGCGATGCGCTGGTCTGCTCGTCTGGCCTGCTCCAGTGCGATCTCAGGCGTGACAGTGATGTACGCCCTGATCTGTTCGTCACATCGGTCGATCTGTGCCAGTACGGACTGAGTGAGGTCGACCGAGGAGATTTCGCCCTTGAGGAGCAGCTCGTGGGCTTCGTGGACCGTTAGACGATGGAGGGTCACCGCTCTCCCCCGGGAAGAACGGCGTGGACACGAAAGTAGCCTTCCTCTACCTGGGGAGCGTTGGACAGCACCTCCTCTGTCGGCAAGGAGGGCCTGGTCACGTCCTCTCGAAGCACGTCCTCCTGGGGCACGACGTGAGCGGTGGGGACAACCTGCGTGGTGTCGAGTTCGTTCAACTGATCTACGTACTCCAGAATCTGCGACAGGTCGCTCTGGAGTCGCTCGATCTCCGTCTCGGTCAGCTCCAACCTCGCCAGAGTGGCGATGTGTTCCACCTCAGCACGAGTGATCTTCATTGGCCAGTGCCTTCAGCACAAAGCTCCTGTTCAGGAGCGGGGAGCACGAGTCACAGGTCTGCCGTCGGCAGAATCACTACCTTGCGCCGCCGGCCCTCGCCTGTGCTCTCCGTGGTCACGAACTCGTGATTGCGAAGCGCCATATGCACAATGCGGCGCTCGTGCGCAGGCATCGGTTCCAGGCTCACGGACCGGCCTTCAGCTACCACGCGCTCTGCCATTCTCTCCGCAAGCTCCGCAAGCACCCTCTCCCGGCGCCTCTTGTAGCCTCCCACGTCCACCAGGACATTCACCCAGTGCTGGAGCTTCCGGCTGACGATCAACCGCGTGATGTATTGCAGATCCCGCAGAGTCTCACCCTGGCGCCCGATGAGGATACCCAGATCATCACCTTCGACGTCCAGGATCACAGGCAGCGCTGTGTCACCCGTGTCGTCCCGAACGGTCACGCTGGCCCGGACCCCCATGTGTCGCAGCAAGTCTCTGAGCACATCAATGGCGATCTCAGAGACCTCTCCGCTGCCAGCCAGGAGTTCCTCCTCCGTCTCCGCCGCCAAATACTTCAGAGGCTCTACGAGCGTCACCTTGACTCTCGCCTCCTCTGCCCCGAGTCCCAAGATACCGCGGCTGCCCTCCGTCAGCACCTGAGTTTCCACGTGGTCGCGATCGGCGCTGAGCTGCTCTAGCGCCCTCTCGATGGCCTCGTCAACGGTTCGCCCCGAGACCTCAACGCTTCTTCCTTCTTGCATCTTTCTTCGCTTCCTCTCCCTTGGGAAGCCCTGGTACCCCCGCGGGCAGTGCCTTGACGATATCTCCCCAACCAGTTGTAAAACCCTGCTGGATGATCTGCAACAAGCCCGACGCAATCCAGTAGACCGCCAGTCCCGAGGCAACCTGCAAGGTGATAACACCGAACATGACAGGCATCATCATCTGCATCGTTCTGTTCATCTGAGCCTGTGACGGGTCAGCGGCCGGCTGAGTAGTGAGCTTTTGTTGCAGCCAGAAGACGGCTACAACGAAGACGGGCAGCACGTAGTAGGGATCAGGACGCCCTAGGTGTAGCCACAAGAACCGGCTGTTTAGCGGTAGAGAACCAGCCGCTATGTCATACATGAACGGAATAGTGTGATACAGCCGCTGAGACAGCACTATGAACTGCTCTGGAGTACTGCCCAGTGCCTGATATATGGACTGATAGAGTCCAATCCAGATGGGCATCTGGACAAGCATGGGCAGACAACCCATCATGGGATTGACACCGGCCTTCTGGTACAGCTCCATGGTTGCCGCTGACAGCTTCTCCCGGTCCTTGGCGTGCTTCTTCTGCAGCTTCTGTATCTCAGGCTGCAACTCCTGCATCGCCTTCATGGACCGAATCTGTCTCTGCGTGAGAGGAAAGGTGAGAAGTCTCACGACTACGGTGAGCCCTACGATGGCCAAAACGAAATTATTGAAGAGCACACTATACAGGAGCATCAGCAAATTGAGCATCGGCTCCATGATTACCAGGTTCCAGAGTTCAGTCACTCCGGACATTCAGCATCCTCCCGTCATTCCCACTCACCTGGAGCTACCTCCCATTGCAGTTCCCCGGTCTCCGCATCCAGTGCGTAAAGCTTGGTGTCGTCCGCATTAACGTAGACAACTCCATCTGCCACCGCAGGCGAGGCCAGTACCGTTACAATCCCCTCCTTCGGGAAACGCCACAG
>DATKVP010000393.1:0-2113 GCA_035530015.1 Anaerolineae bacterium
TTCGTCCCTGAGGAGTACTGGTCCATCGAGGCGGAACTGGCCAAACTGGAAACCAGGGGAGAGAAGGGGCGCGAAGGGTTCTGGGCCAAGCTGCACAAGATCAGAGACGAGGAGGCCGATCTCCGGAACCAAGGGGATGCCCAGAAGATCGTGGGCGATCTTCAAGACGCCGGCTATATCGTCTCCAAGGTGGACAAGCGCAAGAGACAGAGGAGAGCTCCAGCGCCTTTCCGCACCAGCACCTTACAGCAGGATGCGTCGGGCCGGCTGAGGTTCTCAGCCCGGCGCACGATGAGCGTCGCCCAACAGCTATACGAGGGCATCGAGCTGGGTCCTGAGGGAAGTGTGGGTTTGATAACCTATATGCGTACCGACTCGGCGAACGTGTCCGCCCAGGCCCAGGCTGAGGCACGCTCCTACATCGCCGAGAAGTACGGCGACCGGTACGTGCCTGCCCAGCCGCGCAAGTACAAGACGCAGGTCAAGGGTGCTCAGGAGGCGCATGAGGCGATAAGACCCACTGCGGTACGACGAGAGCCCCAGGCGATCAAACAGTACCTGAGCCCGCAGCAGTTCCGTCTGTATGACTTGATCTGGAAGCGGTTTGTGGCCAGTCAGATGAGTGCGGCGGTGGTGGAGAGCACGACGGTTGACATCAAGGCCGGGGATCCGAAGGGCGAGATGCCTTACATCTTCCGTGTAACAGGATCGGTGGTACTGTTCCCGGGATTCCTGCGGGTGTACGGGGACCTGAAGGGCGACGCGCAGAAGGCACCACCGTTGCCTTCTCTGGCGCGCGATGAGGTTCTGGACCTCCTGCAATTGGTGCCAAAACAGCATTTCACCAAGCCACCGCCGCGGTATAGCGAGGCGACGCTGGTGAGAGCCATGGAGGAGCATGGTATCGGACGGCCCAGCACGTATGCACCCATCCTTTCCACTATTCAGACCAGGGGCTACGTGCAGCTCATTGACAGGCGCTTCCAGCCCACGGAGCTCGGGGTCGTGGTCAACGATCTGCTGGTGGAGCACTTTGGCGACATCATAGAGGTGGGTTTCACCGCGCGTATGGAGGAGAACCTCGACCGGATCGCCTCTGGCGAAAGGGAGTGGGTCCCCGTCATGCGACGCTTCTATGACCGGTTCGAGAACCAGCTGGAGGTGGCCAAGGTGGAGATGAAGAAGATCGAGTTGAAACCGGAGCCGGCCGGGATAGACTGTGAGAAGTGCGGAAGTCCCATGGTGATCAAGACTGGCCGGTACGGCAAGTTCATCGCTTGCAGCAACTATCCGAACTGCCGCAACACCAAACCCTACGTGGTCAAAGTGGGCGTCGATTGCCCCCGATGTGGCGGGGATCTGATAGAAAGGAAGACTCGCAAGGGTCGAGTGTTCTACGGGTGCGCCAACTACCCGGAGTGCGATTTCGCTAGCTGGGAGAAGCCCGTCGCAGAGCCCTGTCCTGAATGCGGTGGCCTGATGACGGAGGCGGGCAAGAACTCCATCAAGTGTTCTGAGTGCGGCACGACCAGGGAACCGTTGCGCGAGGAGGCAGCTTCCGAGGAGCAGACCGAGGCCGCTTGAAGGCTCAACGCATAGAAGGGGCCGGGGTCCGGCGGCGGTGCTGTGTTTGCGTGGAGGGCGCGCGCCTGGGGTAGTCGTACGACGAGGGGGAGAGTATGGTGGCGGGCGGTGATCACGGCATGACCATGGAGGAGCAGCTCGAGCGGTACATCGCCCACCTCCGCGTGGAGAAAGACGCCTCTCCCTACACCCTCCGGAACTACGCCCAGGAGATCGGGCAGTTCTTCCAGTTCTTGAAGGATCAGGGCGTATCTTCCTGGGATGACGTAGATCGACAGGTCCTGCGTCGCTATCTCCTCTGGCTGCGCACGGAGGGCTACGTGGCGGCCAGCATGGCCCGCAAGCTCTCTGAACTGCGCTCCTTCTGCCGCTACCTGCTCCAAGAGGGGCTACTGGACCGTAATCCCGTGGACGCTGTGTCCTCTCCCAAGGTGCCCAAGCGGCTGCCCCGCTACCTGAAACTGGAGGAAGTGGAGGCGCTTCTCCAGGCCCCCGATCTATCCACAGCTCTGGGGCAGCGCGACAGAGC
>DATKVP010000394.1:0-4776 GCA_035530015.1 Anaerolineae bacterium
AGGTCGTGAGCGCCGGATACCGTGGGCTCGATGACGATCAAGGTCAGGTCGACGCCAGTAGTCGCGGCGATTACCGGACAGGCGATGCCAGGTGGACCATCGATGATCGAATATACGTGTCCCCCCTCAGAGGCGATCTTCCTGGCACGTTGCCTGACCTCGCTGACCAGCTTCCCTGAGTTCTCCCGGCCAGCAAAGAGATGGGCGTGCACCAGTGGCCCGAACGCGGTATGGGACAGAAACCAGAGGCCGTCCTGTGGTTCATCCAAACGAATAGCCTCGACAGGACACTGGTAGTGGCAAACTGCGCATCCCTCGCAGGCCACAGGGTCTATGGAGAAGCTGTCTCCGTCTGACTGCGGTCTGATCACGGCGTCGAAACGGCATACTTCCACACATCGTCCGCACTCCTCGCATAGGTCAGGATCGATCACTGCGACCTTGCTACTGAAGAAGGCGTGCTCTTCCTGCAACTCTGGCGAGAGTACCAGTTCCAGGTTAGATGCGTCGACATCCGCATCCACCAGCACGATGGGGGCTTCCTGCGAAGCCAGGTGAGCCAACGCCGCAGCCACGGTCGTCTTGCCCGTGCCCCCTTTTCCGCTCAGTATTGCCAGTTGCTTCACCGTCGCGCCTCCGTCTCGATTTGCCCAATGAGATGCCTGAACCGCTCCTGGTACTCCGGCATGGCCTCCACCAGAGGGGTACCTCTCGAGTAAGCCTCCGCGATGCGTCGATCCAGGGGGATGCGCATCAGGATAGGGAGCCCCTCGGACGCGCAGTACTCGTCCACTCCACGGTCGCCCACTCCATCGTGGTTCACGACCACACCTACCGGCAGCCCCAGTTCATCACGCCCCACCTCTACTGCCAGCCTCAGGTCGTGCAGACCGAAGGGGGTTGGTTCGGTGACCAGCAACAAGAAATCTGCCCCTCTCATCGACTCCACTACAGGGCAGGCGGTGCCTGGAGGCGCATCCAGTATACACAGATCGTACTCCTCGCTGATGCGGCGTTTGAGCTGCCGGATGACAGGTGTGGCCATGGGTTCGCCAACATTCAGAATGCCGTGCCCGCAGGCGATGGCTCCAGCGTGACCGTGCTCAGTGATCCCGATGAGATGGGGTTCCTCGCTGATAGCCTGCTCAGGGCATTCCAGACTGCAACCTCCGCAACCATGGCACAGTTCGGGAAAGACGAGCGTTGTGTCGGGCAGGGCGGCAATGGCGTGGAACTGACAGACCTGGGTGCAGCGGCCGTGATGCAAACAGCGCGATTCGTCGACCCTGGGGACGCTGATGTTCACCTCTTCGCGGGCTGTGATCTCCGGATTGAGGAAAAGGAAAGCGTTGGGCTCCTCTACGTCACAGTCGAGGAAGAGGAGCCTGGGGCTGTCGTCGCCCGAGGCCAGTGACAGGGCAATGCTCACCGCCACGGTGGTCTTGCCCGTGCCTCCTTTACCGCTGGCAATAGTCAGAATCATTGAATTACCTCTCCTGAGATGGGAATCGTATGCGAGACAGCGCAGGTCTCCCCGTTGCGCTGTGCCTTGGAGCACTCCTCACAGTATCCGAACAGTTCCACCCGACTTCCGGCGATGCGAAACCCGTACTCGCTCGCCAACTTCTCGTGGACTGTATGGTAGTATCCGCACTGGAACTCGATCACCTGCCCGCAGCTGACACAAACCAGGTGTTGATGCTCATCGGACTGCGCCTCATAACGGTAATGGTCACCGGCCAGGTGGAGTTCGCTCACCAGATCGAGCCCTTTGAGCAAATCCAGCGTGCGATATACCGTGGAGAGGCTCAGTCTTGGAACTTCCCTTCGCGCAAGATAGTAGATCTCGTCCGCGCTGAGGTGTCCTCTGTGATCCTCAATGATCGCGAGAATCGCCCGGCGCTGGGGCGTGATCCTGTTTCCCCCTCCCCGCAGCAGTTCCGCGATCTCGCCTCTCCCAGGCCGCTCGGCCGTGGGGCGAGCAGGACGCGTTTCCTGGAAGGTCACACCGCCCGGACTGAGTTTCTTCTCATTCATGGTGCAGGTCTCGCTCGATGCAATGGCAGCACGCATGCGTTCGCCACTCTGGGCTGGCGGCCACGGCCTTTCATGGACAGACTGTTCCGCCCGCGCCCTGGGATTCACTCCACGCCGTCGTGGCTGGGTCTGATGGACAGAACCTCGACCCCGAGAGCCTTCTTTTCTCCCTACTTGACGGCAACTACCGACAGTTCCGTTGGTCAAACGAAAGTGAAGTCACCAGGGTAGAAGCAGAGCACAACCCACTTGCCCCGGTAGTCCAATAGCTTCACATTCCTGAACCCGCCGTCTATGTGCGAGTTCAGCTCGAAATCCGGGGCCGCCTGCCCCACGCGCACTGTTGCCATCTGGACCTCCTTGACCGGTGCATCCGGCTGAGCCTGCTCTTCCTGCGGGGCAGCGGGCCCAGGCGCAGTCTCGACGCATGACGTCGCCTTTTCAGTCACCGGACTTCCCCCTTCTAAGGACAACAGGGGCTACTTACGCCTGCAGCCCTGTTCGGTGGAGCAGGGAGGAGTCTCGCACCGCTCCTCTTGACCACAACAGGTCCGACCTTTGGGTCGTGCCGTCTCGGCGCTCATGACATAGGGAGCCGAAACGAGCTTCTCAAGCAGGGGGCTGCCACAGCCTGGGCAACTGGGAGCCGTACTCTGTGAGCGAACCAGGATTTCAGTCTTCTGTCCGCACGACGCGCATTGGTACTCATAGATGGGCATGTCCTCACCTATCTCGGTAGAGATTGCAGCTTCTGTGAATCCTCACTTCAAACGAGCAAGCCTCATTCGAGAATCTCGATCACTCTTCCTACGCCCACTTGGACGAAGCCGTCGCCCCATTCCTCAGAAAACATACGAATAGCCTCATCACACGTGCGATGGCAGGGCGCCACCCGCTGCACCCCCAAGGAATGCATCTGAGCGACGATGTGTTGCAGCTCTTCGGTCGGCTTTCCTCGCAGATGGAAGCCACCCACTACCAGGAAGAGGTCATCAGCGTTCAGTTCCTTGACCTTGCTCAGAATGCCTAGGATTCCTGGGTGTGCACAACCCGTGACCACCACCAAGCCCTCGCTCGTCTCCAAGAACAAGGACTGCTCGATGATGCCCGAGCCGAGTTCACCTGTGCTGTGGGCGCCCTGGAACATGGTGACAGGGCTGCTGACCTCACGCACCTCGGTCCGGGAACCCACTCCCTCTATGAAGGTCGTCGGAAAGGAAGCAGGAACCCAGACGACGGGGTGAGCCCCGGTGCCCAGAATGGCCTCCAAGCCACCAGTGTGATCTCCGTGGATGTGCGACAGAAAGACCTGGTCAACGTTGAGGGGATCGAGCTCCAACTGTGCCAAGTTCTTCAGGATTACACCGCCATCCCCACCAGTGTCGAAGAGCAGCGTTGTTTCGCCGCGTTCGATGACGCACGAGAAACCCCAATCGGGCCGCAATCGAGGGTCGTGCTTGTGATTATCGTAGACAATTGAGATGGTTATGTCTTCAACCCTCGTGGTAGGTGTGCATCCCAGAGTCATCTGGATCGGGGTCGAAGCTACACTCTCAACTTCCAGGGTGGAGCAACTGACAAGACCCAAGAGCACTGCACTGATGACAGGTATGGCGCATGTAACTCCTCTCCTTGGACAGCGATCGCGGATTCCAGCGGAGGATCGCATGGGAGACCTCCGTCACGATCCGTGGTGGCGTCTTCGACGCCGCCGACCGGATCCTCCTCCGGGGCCAGTGTCAACGGGGGCCTGCGTGGCATCTGCGCGCCCATCGGGCTGGCGCTTCATCTTCCTATCGACGGTATCAAGCACATAGTCCGCCACGCGAGGCACCACCTCACGCCCTATGAAGAGCAGCGCGGCTCCGACGGCCGGTGCCATGCGCGCGGTGATGGACGTACCTCCCAACGGTCGCTTGGGCTGGAGAGCTTGTACGTGGCTTGTCTCGGGAACCAAGGTGGTCTCGCTCACCGAAAGAATCGCTCCCTGAGGACAAGCGCTTGCACAGGCTTCACACTGGTTGCACAGGTGTTGACTTATGGACGCCTTGCCATCATGGAGCGAGATGGCACCAGATGGGCAGACATCAACGCACACGCCACATCCTGAACAACGCTCGTCGTCTACATAGAGCATGGCCACTGCTTCCATACTCCGCTCCGTGCCTGCCACCGGGAATGTGCTACTCCTTCTGTTCGAGATCGTCGATTCGTCTGGTGACATCATCGAGTTGCTGCTTCAGGGACTGGGCCAGGCCTTTCAGCTCTGACAAGTCTTCCTCTGACTTCGGGGGGACGGCACCTGGCGGAGGGCCTTGAGAGGCCCATGCCCCGGCACCCGGACCCATACCCATACCACGCCCCATGCCCATGCCGCGCCCCATGCCGCCGCCCATGCCACGCCCCATGCCACCGCCCATGCCTCCATGCATGCCCGAGGTCGCTCCCGAGACGGGCTGCAGCTGACCGCTCTTGTAGGCTTCGACTGCCTGCCGCACTGTGCCCCCAGAGACGGGGCAGATGGTCATCCCACCGGACTGTAGTACGTTGAATGCGTTGGGCCCTACGTTGCCGGTGAGCACTACCTGTGCGCCCTTGCTAACCGCAAATTGGGCCGCCTGGATCCCTGCTCCGCCGGCAGCCGACATGGCGGGGTTGGGCACTCCTTCATACTCCATGGTGTCCGTGTCTACGAAGACATAGGCCGGGCAACGCCCGAAAACCGGGCTCACTTCGGCA
>DATKVP010000395.1:0-3695 GCA_035530015.1 Anaerolineae bacterium
TGCCCATGTTCGAAACACTGACAGGAAAGCTGCAAGGGACATTTGATAAGCTTGCTCGCAAAGGGCGTCTGAGCGAGAAGGACGTCGAGGAGGGGCTGCGCGAGGTCAGAATCGCCTTGCTCGAAGCCGACGTCAACTTCAGGGTGGTCAAGGAATTCACAGCGAGGCTGCGTGAGCGTGCTGTGGGGGCGGAAGTGATGCGCAGCCTGACTCCTGCCCAGCAGGTGAGGAAGATCGTCTACGAGGAGTTGATCGCCCTGCTGGGGCATCCCGCCAAGATCGACCTGTCGGGTCAGCCTCCATACGTGATTTTGCTCGTGGGTCTCCAGGGCTCTGGCAAGACGACCACGGCGGCTAAACTGGGACTTCAACTGCGCAAGCAAGGGCAAAGGCCCCTGCTGGTCGCCGCGGACACGCGGCGGCCGGCGGCCGTGCAGCAGCTCGAGATCCTGGGCAAGGAGATGGACTTGGCCGTTCATAGCGAGGGCACGTCCGTCCCTCCAGCGGAGATCGGCTCCAACGCTCTGCAAAGGGCGAGGGAATCGGCCTATAGCGCGGTCATCGTGGATACTCAGGGTCGTCTCCATGTGGACGAGCAGTTGATGGCAGAGTTGGAGGAGATGAAGCGACGCCTCGAACCATCGGAGATACTGCTGGTGGCGGACGCGATGACGGGGCAGGATGCAGTGAGTGTCGCCCAGGAGTTCCATGAGCGCGTGGGCGTGACGGGTTTGATATTGACCAAGATGGACGGAGACGCGAGGGGTGGCGCTGCCCTATCCATGCGATCCGTTACCGGTGTGCCTATCAAGTTCCTGGGCATGGGAGAGAAGCCCGGGGACCTGGAGAGTTTCTATCCCGATCGACTGGCTTCGCGCATCCTGGGTATGGGCGACCCCTTGACGCTCATAGAGAAAGCGCAGGAGGTGTTCGATCAGGAGCAGGCGCTGAAGATGGAAGAGAAGCTGCGCACAGCCAGCTTCACACTCGAGGACTTCCTAGACCAGTTGCGCCAGGTGAAGAAGATGGGCCCCATGAGCCAGATCCTGAGTATGGTACCCGGGTTGTCTGGTGTCGCTGGGGATATCCCCCAGGAGGTGACGGACAAGCAGCTGGGCAAGATCGAAGCGATGATCAGTTCCATGACGTCTGCCGAGAGGCAGAACCCCCGCATCATGGGTGGAAGCCGAAAGCGTCGCATCGCTCGAGGGAGCGGGACGACGGTTCAAGAAGTGAACCAACTCCTGAGCCAGTTCAGAATGGTGCAGAAGATGATGAGGCAGGTTAGCAAGGGACGCATCCCTGACCTGATGTCGATGTTCAGATGAAGCACCCCTTGCTACTCGATACCAGGTACTACTACGGAGAGGAGATACAGGAATAGAAATGATCAAGATCAGGTTGCGCCGAGTTGGGGCGAAGAAACAACCGCACTATCGGGTGGTCGTGGCCGACGTTCGCTCCGCGAGAGATGGGCGTTTCATCGAGATCATCGGCCATTACGACCCGCGCCAGGACCCGCTTGTGTTCACGATCAAGGAGGATCGCGCAATCCACTGGTTGCAGCAGGGGGCCCAGCCAACCGAAGCAGTTGTGCGCATATTTGACAAGCTCGGCACCTACCAGAAGCTGGAGAGGGTCAAGGCGGGAGAGCCGCTGGCCGACATCCTGGCTGAGGCGGCCGAGGTCGCAGTCGAGCCTGCAGAGGTGGTTGAGCCTACGCCGCCTGAGGAAGTCGCGGAGGTCCCGGCGCCTGTGGAAGAGGTTGAACCGACGAGTGAGATGACCCTCGAGGAGCTGGGGCTCTCAGCGCGCGTCCTCAACATACTCACCGCGGCGGGACTCAGCACTGCCCAGGACCTGCTCGACAAGCTGGCCGAGGGCAAGGACGCGGTACTGGCCATCCCGGGCTTGGGTGGGAAGTCCATGGAGGATATAGAGGAGGCGTTGCGGGCCCGCGGTCTTCTGGACTAGCGAGGCGTCGCGCAGCCAGAGCAGCTGATTGCTGAAGTCAGTGTCCGTGTCCCATCCATTCGCGGAGGAGAGTGCGGCGGTTTCCCTTTCCTATCTGGGGCCGCCTTCCTGTTTCACGGGGTGCTGAGGTAAGGAGGCACGATGAGCATGAAGGAGTTGGTGGAATACATGGCCCGGTTGCTGGTGGACAACCCAGACCAGGTGGAAGTGACGGAAGTGAATGCCACACGTTCTGTGATATTCGAGCTTCGAGTTGCCCAGGAGGACATGGGTCGCGTCATAGGAAAGCAGGGCCGTGTGGCAAACGCCATGCGTACTCTGCTCAAGGTAGCTGCTGCCAAGCAGGGAAAGCGCGCCATTCTGGAGATTGTCTAGGGGAGGGGATGCCCGAGAGTGGGCCGGCCAGCTGATCACTCGCGACAACCTACTCATTTGGTCATTGGACGCATCCTCAGCCCGCATGGCTTGGAGGGCGAGGTGCAGGTGGAAGTCCTCACCGATTTTCCAGAGCGCTTCAGCAGGCTGAAGACGGTCTATTTGGGTGAAGAGCGCAGTCCTGCGGTCCTCGAAGGTCACCGCATGCACGGTCGCAGGATTCTCCTCAAGTTTGCCCAATTTGACGATCGCGACCAGGCTGACCAGTTGCGAGGGGAGTTGATCTACGTCCCCGTCGAGGAGGCGATCCCTCTGGGGGAGGATGAGTACTACCTGTACGAGATCGTGGGATTGGAAGTCTGGACGACCGAGGGCGAGTACCTCGGTCGTGTTGAAGAGGTTCTCCATACGGGCAGCAATGATGTCTATGTGGTGAGAGAAGCGGATGAGGAGACACTGATCCCGGCTATTTCGGACGTGGTCCTCAAGATTGACGTGGACGAGGGACGCATCGAGGTGCGACTGGCGAAAGGCCTTCGGTAAGGACGATAAGCCTTGGGCCGCAGGCAGGTGGAGCAATGGGAGCGAAGCTAACCGAGCTCAACTACTGGATCGGCTTCAACATCGTCTCTGGGATTGGCCCGGCACGATTCAAGATGCTGCTGAACTACTTTGGCGCTGCCGGCAAAGCTTGGCACGCCAGCGACGGTGAGCTGCGCGCCGCCGGTCTGGACAGAAAGTCCATTGAGTCGCTGTTGACGGCCAGGCAAAGACTTTCCCTGGAGGATGAGCTGGCGCGCGTGGAGCGGATGGGGGCGAGCGTCATCACGTGGGAGGACGACCGGTACCCACCTCGACTACTTGAGATTCACAACGCTCCACCGGTCTTGTATGTTAGGGGAGAGCTACTGCCTCAGGATGAGTGGGCGGTGGCGGTTGTGGGCACGCGGTCCGGAACCAGATACGGACGGCAGATGGTAGCAGAGATTGCGGGCGAGCTGGGTAGGAGTGGGATCACCGTGGTCAGCGGACTGGCGAGAGGGATCGACTCCCTGGCTCATCGGGCGACGCTGAGGGCAGGGGGACGCACCATAGCCGTTCTGGGGTCTGGAATAGACATAATCTATCCGAGCGAGCACCGGGACCTGGCCAGTAGGATCACCGAGAGGGGGGCACTGGTTACCGAGTACCCGCTGGGCACCAAGCCCGAGGCGGGGAACTTCCCCCCGCGCAACCGCATCATCAGCGGTCTATCCCTGGGGACGCTGGTTGTCGAGGCGGGGAAGCGCAGCGGTGCGTTGATCACTGCCGACTACGCGCTGGAGCAGGGCAGAGAGGTCTTCGCA